>JBKOZY010000307.1:0-15851 GCA_046726135.1 Pseudomonadota bacterium
ATCAGGCTGTGGTCGACGCCTTCCCAGGGGCCGGCGCCCGAGCGGATGCCAAGCTCGAAGGTTCCGGCGTGGAAGTCGGCAAGGTTGGGATCGGGGTCGACGGCAAGCTCGATGTCGGGATGGAGGGTGCTGAAGCGGCCAAGTCGTGGCACCAGCCACCGCGATGCAAAGCCAGGCTCGACGGTGACCGCAAGCTTTCGGGTCTCACCGGTTGCCATCGCCGCGCGGGTGGCGGCAGCGAGGCCGTCGAACAGCGGCGTGAGCTCGTGGCCGAAGCGCCCGCCGACCTCGGTCGGCTCGACGCCGCGGCCGGTGCGGCGGAACAGCTCGACGCCGAGCCAGTCCTCGAGATCGCGAATATGCCGGCTGACGGCGGCATGGGTGACGAACAGCTCTTCGGCGGCTGCGGTGAAGCTGCGATGGCGCTGGGCCGCTTCGAAGGCCCGGAGCGCATTGAGCGAGGGGAGGCGCCGGTTCATGAACCGGACTTTCTGTGAGTTTATGTTACATGTCGAGTAGGAAAATGCCGTTTGCGGCGCGGCAGCTCCGCCCTCACATTGTTGCTAGGAGAGATCAGGAGGTTCGATCATGAACTGGATTTTCGAAGCCTATGCAAATGCTTACAGCGCCGCGACAATGCTCGGCCAACGCCGGGACAGCCATGCTGCACCTGCGAAATCGAATTGCGGCGATGTCACTCGCGACAGTGCCGACCGGCGGCAGCGGTGAGCTACCGACGGGCGGCGACAACCGCCACCTCAACCAGAAATCGCTTATCGGCGAGGCCTGCGACGACCAGTAGCGTTGCGGCAGGCCTCGCACCTTTGAGCTTGAGATCACGCACCTCGCGGTAGAGCGCCACCGCATCGGGGTTGGTGATGTAGATGGTGCAGTCGACGATGTCGGCACTCGTCATGCCGGCGCTCTCGAGAATGCTCAGAGCATTGTTCCAGGCGAGCTCGTGCTGCTCCCTCTCGGTTTTTCCAAGATTTCCGGCGCTGTCGACCCCGACCTGGCCCGACACGAAAATCAGTCGGGAGCCGGCCTCGACCTCAACTCCCTGACTGTAATTGGAAAATGGCTTCGGCGCCCTGGCGGTGAAGAGGTGATGCGGCATGGGATCTCCGATCAGGCTTGACGGGGAGGAATGGAGCGAACATAAGACGAACGATCGTGGCTTGAGGACTGCAAGGAAAGGATGGCCGATATGGCGGGTTCGGTGAACAAGGTGATCCTGGTGGGCAATCTCGGGCGGGATCCCGAGGTCAGGCGGATGGCCTCCGGCGAGCCGGTGGTCAATCTGTCGATCGCCACCTCGGAAAACTGGCGCGACAAGCAGAGCGGCGAGCGCAAGGAACGCACCGAATGGCACCGGGTGGTCATCTTCAACGAGAACCTCGCCAAGGTGGCCGAGCAGTATCTGAAGAAGGGTTCGAAGGTCTATATCGAGGGGCAGCTGCAGACCCGCAAATTTACCGACCAGGCCGGAGCCGAGAAATATACCACCGAGGTGGTGCTGCAGCGCTTCCGCGGGGAACTCGCGCTGCTCGACAGCCGGGGCTCCGGCGAGGGTGCCGGGGCCGGGTGGCAGGATGATTTCGGACAGTCGACGCCGCTCGACCGGCCGCGCGGCGATCGGCCGCAGGAACGAAACTCATTTTCGCGGGACCTGGATGACGAGGTGCCTTTTTGAAGTGAAATCTGCCGTTCATCCGCCCTTAAATTTGCACAATCCATAGGCTTTTAAGCGCCGCCTTGACCAGAAGGTGGTAAACTTCGCGAATTCGCGGGGATCCGCTGATTCGCGGACAGGTGTGGCGTTCACCAACAATCTCTAATGAGGGGACAGCTTATGAAATTATTCCGCACGATGGCGCTTGTGGGAATTCTGTCCGTGGCGGGGCTGGCACCCGCGCAAGCCGGTGAAACCCTGAGCCAGACGGCACTTCGCGCGCTCTTTCCCGGCACCTTTCATGCCGTGGCATCGGGCATCGTTCCCCTGAAGATCACCGCGCTCCGCGACGGCTCGCTGATCGGTCGGATGGCGTCGCGGTCTGACAAGGGCCGGTGGAGCGTCAGCGGCGGGCGGCTTTGCATCGTCTTCCAGAAATGGCTGTCGGGACGCACCACCTGCGCCCCGGTCGTACGCGAGGCCGGCTGGTACCGCGCCGCCAGCGTGCGCTTCAAACGGATCTGACGGCATCTCGAAGCATAATTCCTCTCGCCGCCAGGGCGCGGCGAGAGGAATTTGCGTCTCTCCTCTGCCAAGACGGGGGATGACACATCGGTGAGTATTCGCTACTCCCTACTCACCGCAGACGGCCGCTCTTTCCTTCATGTCCCAGAACAACAAATCCGACCCTCCTTCGGATCGCGAACCGGGCGATATCCGCCCCATCGCGATCGAGGAGGAAATGAGCCGCTCCTATCTCGACTACGCGATGAGCGTCATCGTGGCGCGGGCGCTGCCCGACGTGCGCGACGGCCTCAAGCCGGTGCACCGGCGCATACTCCATTCGATGAACGAGAACGGCTACGACTGGAACAAGCCGTATCGCAAATCGGCCCGCGTCGTCGGCGATGTCATCGGTAAGTACCATCCGCATGGCGACCAGTCGATCTATGATGCGCTGGTGCGCATGGCGCAGGAATTCTCGATGCGCCTGCCGCTCCTCGACGGGCAGGGCAATTTCGGCTCGGTCGACGGCGATCCGCCGGCGGCGATGCGCTACACCGAGGTCCGGATGGGCAAGCCGGCGCATGCGCTGCTCGAGGACATCGACAAGGACACGGTCGAGTTCCAGCCCAATTACGACAATTCCGAGAGTGAGCCGGTGGTGCTGCCGGCGCGCTTTCCCAATCTCCTGGCCAACGGGGCGGGCGGCATCGCCGTCGGCATGGCCACCAACATTCCGCCGCACAATCTCGGCGAGATCATCGACGCCACGGTGGCACTGATCGACGACCCGGCGCTGTCGGTCGACGAGCTGATCAAGATCGTGCCGGGGCCGGACTTCCCGACCGGCGGCATCATTCTCGGCCGCGCCGGCATCCGCGCCGCCTTCCATAGCGGTCGCGGCTCGATCGTGATGCGCGGCAAGGTCGCGATCGAGGAGCTGCGGCGCGACCGCGAGGCCATCATCATCACCGAGATCCCGTTCCAGGTGAACAAGGCGGCGATGATCGAGCGGATCGCCGAGGGCGTCCGCGACAAGCGCATCGAGGGCATCGCCGACATTCGCGACGAGAGCGACCGCCACGGCATGCGGGTGGTGATCGAGGTCAAGCGCGACGTGCTGGCGGACGTCGTGCTCAACCAGCTCTACCGGTTCTCGGCGCTGCAGACCACCTTCGGGGTGAATGCGGTGGCGCTGACCGGCGGGCGACCGGAGCTCCTCAATCTCAAGGACATGCTGCAGGCCTTCATCGCCTTCCGCGAGGAGGTCGTCACCCGCCGCACCAAGTTCCTGCTCAACAAGGCGCGCGAGCGCGCCCATATCCTGGTCGGGTTGGCCATTGCGGTGGCCAATATCGACGAGGTCATCCGCCTCATTCGCAATGCCCCCGATCCGCCAACCGCCAGGAACCAGCTGATGGAGCGCGACTGGCCGGCCGGCGACATGGCGCCGATCATCCGGCTGATCGACGATCCGCGGCATCGCCTGACCGAGGAGGGGACCTTCCGGCTATCGGACGACCAGGCCCGCGCCATTCTCGAATTGCGGCTGCAGAGGCTGACCGCGCTCGGCCGCGACGAGGTGGCGGACGAGATGCGCAAGCTCGGCCAGGAGATCGAGGACTATCTCGACATTCTCAGGTCGCGGGCGCGGGTGCTGGCCATCGTCAAGACCGAGCTTGCGGCCGCCAGGGCCGAGTTTGCCACGCCGCGGCGGACCGAGATCATCGACCAGGAGGGCGAGGTCGAGGACGAGGATCTGATCCAGCGCGAGGACATGGTGGTGACGGTGAGCCATGCCGGCTACATCAAGCGGGTGCCGCTCGCCACCTACCGGGCGCAGCGGCGCGGCGGCAAGGGCCGCTCGGCGATGCAGACCCGCGAGGAGGATTTCGTCACCAAGCTCTTCGTCGCCAACACCCATGCGCCGATCCTGTTCTTCTCGTCGCGCGGCATGGCCTACAAGATGAAGGTCTGGCGGTTGCCGCTCGGCGGCCCGCAGGCCCGCGGCAAGGCGCTGGTCAATCTGCTGCCGCTCGCGGAGGGCGAGCGCATCACCTCGATCATGCCGCTGCCCGAGGACGAGGCGAAGTGGCAGACCTTCGACGTCATGTTCGCCACGGCGCGCGGCACGGTCAGGCGCAACAAGCTTTCCGACTTCACCGAGATCAACCGCAACGGCAAGATCGCGATGAAGCTCGAGGAGAGCGATTCGATCATCGGGGTCGCCACCTGCCTCGAGACCGACGATGTGCTGCTGACCACCCAGGGCGGCCAGTGCATCCGTTTCCCGGTGACCGATGTCAGGGTGTTCGCCGGCCGCAATTCGGTGGGGGTGCGCGGCATCAGCCTTGCAGAGGGCGACAGCGTGATCTCGATGTCGATCCTCGGGCATTTCGAAGCCGGCCCTGAGGAACGCGCCGCCTATATGAAGATGCGCCGGGCAATCGCCGGCGAGGAGGCGGAGATCGCGCCCGGTGACGGCGAGGAGCTTGGGACGGACGCCCCGGCACTGACGCCGGAGCGCTATGCGGCAATGAGCGCCGCCGAGCAATATGTCCTCACCGTGTCGGCCAATGGCTATGGCAAGCGCACCTCGGCCTTCGAATATCGGATCACCGGGCGCGGCGGCAAAGGCATCGTCGCGATGGCGGTGAACGAGCGCAACGGGCCGATCGTCGCCTCGTTCCCGGTCGAGCATGACGACCAGATCATGCTGGTGACCGCCGGCGGCCAGATCATCCGCTGCGGCGTCGACGAGATCCGGGTGGCCGGCCGGTCGACGCAAGGGGTGATCGTGTTCAAGGGGGATGGCGAGAAGGTGGTATCGGTCGAGCGTCTCGAAGAGAGCGGTGAAAGCACCGAAGAGGAAGCGGGCGAGGGTCCATGACCTACCCGTCGACAGCGACCACCTGGCTGTCGGCAGCTCCCAAGCCGACGGCGATGAAATTCGCCGTGCTGTTCGCCATCGAGTCGCTGGCGCGGGCCACCATCTCCGGCGTGGTGTCGATCCAGGCCTATGACCTCGTTCATTCGAGCCAGAAGGTCAGCGAGATCTACACCATTGTCGGCGTGCTGACGCTGTGCGGCACGCTCATCATTCCGACGCTGATCGCCTGGACGGCGCGGCGCTTCGTCTATTCGCTCGGCGCAGTCTGCCTGGTGCTGGCGGCGCTCGCCTTCATCACCTTCACGATCCCGGGCCAGATGGGCGGCATGCTGCTCAGGAATTTCGGCGCCGCCTGCCTGTCGATCACGCTCAATCTCTATATCCTCGATCACATTCCGCGCACGACCTTCGTCCGGGCGGAACCGCTGCGGCTCGCCATGTCGACGGCGTCCTGGACGCTCGGGCCGGCGCTCGGCATCTATCTCTACACGCGCTACGGGGTGTGGGCGCCGCATAGCTTCGCCGCCGCGGTGGCGCTGGTGGTGCTCATGCTCTTCGCCTATCTCCGGCTCACCGAGGCCATCGGACCCGCCAAGCTCAAGCCGCCGCCCAATCCGCTTGCCGGGGTGAGCCGCTTCATCGCCCAGCCGCGGCTCAGGCTGGCCTGGCTGGTGGCGTTCGGACGGTCCTGCTTCTGGACGACGTTCTTCACCTATGGGCCGTTGCTCATGGTGACGAGCGGCATGAGCAAGACCACCGGCGGCCTTCTGGTGTCGGCCGGCAATGCGGTGCTGGTGACGGCGGTGCTCGCCGGGCGAATCGCCGAGCGGGTCGGGGTGCGCAAGGTGATCAGCGGCTCCTATGTGCTGGCGGCGCTCTGTGCCGGCGCGGCGGGGATTGCCGGGTTCTATCAGCTGCCGGTGCTGGCGGCGGCGCTGCTGATCGGCGGCGCGCTGGCGGCGAGCTGCCTCGACGGCATCGGCTCGATCCCGTTCCTGAGGGCGGTGCGGACCCGCGAGCGGGCAGCGATGACCGGCGTCTACCGCACCTATCTCGAACTCTCCGACCTTATTCCATCGGCGGTCTTTGCCGTGGCGCTGCTGTTCGCGCCGGTCAGCGTCACCTTCGCCATCCTGGCGGTGTGGATGATGATCTGCGGCGCCATCTGCTGGACCTATCTGCCCCGCTCGCTGTGAGAGCTCACGACAGGAAGTAGCGGTTGGCGACAGGGCGGTGATCGTAGGGACCGTTCCAGGCTGCTTTGATGCAGACCCGCTTTCTGGCCGACTCCGAGTCGGCACCATTGCCGATCAACCATAAGGCATCGTCCAGCGGTATCCGCCCACCGCCTTCTACCACCTTGGCAAATATCTCAGGTGTCACCCCGGGGTCACAGCAGAGCGAGAGAGGTCGAACCCCTCGGCCGATGTCCGCATTCGGATCTGCGCCGCGTTCGAGAAGCAGGGAGAGTGCGCGAATGTAGTTGTGGCGGCACGCGAGCGCGAGAGGCGTCAGGTCTTGAAAGCGGGTCTCCATATCGGCACCGGCATCGAGCAGCATCGTCATGACTGCAACCTGCCGATCCGGATCCGCGCCCAATGGGAATACGAAACGAGGACCTCGGCTCCTGTGCCGGCTCGTTTCTTGACATTGGCGCCCAGGCGGATGAGGCGGTCGACAGCCGAGACATCCAGGCGGTAACAGGCGGAGTGCAGCAGACTGATGCCCCCTCGCAACGTATCGATGTCGACACGCTTCGCCATAAGCCCGACAACATCGTCTTGGCCAGCTTCAAACGCCGCGGCTAACATCCAAAAAGCTGGTTGTGCACCATGCGTCAGCAGGCAGCTGACCAGCTGTGTATCGCCTCGCCGACAAGCGTGCGCCAGGATCGGAAGATAGCTTCCTTCGAGATGTTCGAAATCGAAAATGAAGCTGTTGGGATTGATGGCCTTCCGTTCAAGCAGCGCCTGGATTGTTCCGAAATCCCGGTGGATCCAGGCCTCCTGCAGCAGAACCAATGGATCCAGCGCCTCGTCATGCCGCGGCACATTCTGAACCGCTGCGAGCGGTTGAAGCTGCGGCGGTGTGGTCGCGGTGGTGTTCGACTCGGGCACTGCCTGGCCTGTGGCGGGTCCGATGGAATTCGACTGGAATGGAAAAAAGGTCATGACGCCTTGTCCTCCCTTTGCTGCCGCAGCGATCTAGCAGCAGTCGGAGGCGGCGCCTGTGCCGTTCGTCACAGGGAGGGTTCGATGTCCTCGAGATCTTCGGCCCAGGCGGCGCGGATCTCGCGATGGGCCGCGACATAGCTCAGCGAGGTGACCTTGAGGTGCTGGGCGATGAGGTAGGTCAGCTCCTGGGTGCGGTGGAACGGCACGGTCGGGATGGCGTGGTGGGCGGCGTGGAATGACATGTTCCACGAGAGGAAGCGGACCAGCCGGCCGGCGATGGTGGTGCGGGAATTCTCCAGCATGTTGGAGACGGCGGGACAGGCTGCATGCTCTGCCAGCAGGAAGGCGCGCAGGAAGGGCTGGCCGAGCAGCACCGGAATGATCCAGAGCGTGAGCGGCCAGGTCCAGCCGAAAGCGAGCGACGCCAGGAGCAGCACGAGCCACAGCGCGATATAGATGCGCGCCTCGGTGACCACGCCGCGGGCGGTGCCGACGACGAAGTTCGGCAGGGTGCGGCCAACGGCATTGGTGAAGACGGCGGTCAGGTTCGAGCGCCAATAGGGAATGCCGGAGAGATACCAGGCATAAGACCGAAGATCGTGGGGGCGCGGCTCGGCAAGCTCGGGATCGCTGTCGGGGTCCTGGGTGTGGCGGTGATGGGCGAAATGGAAATAGCGGAAATAGCGCGGCGGCAGCACCAGCAGGAATCCGGCGACATCGGCACAGACGGTGTTGAGCCAGGGGCTGCGGAAGGCGGTCCCGTGGATGGATTCATGCTCGAGGGTGAACAGGAACACGAGCACGATGCCATGGACCAGCATGGCAAGGACAAGGAGGGGCGGGTTGGGCGCCAGCAGCACCGCCGTCCCGGTGAGCGCCAGGAGAGCGAGATGGCCGGCAAGATGCACGAGCCCCGGGCCGTCGGACAGCAGCTTCAGATGCGCCAGCACCTCGGGCGGGAGCGATGCAATGATGTCGCGATGCGTGATATGGTCGCCGTGCGCCATGGCCTAAACAAGCAACGGAGCAGCCCTGCGTCAAGATTAGACGTTGGGCGGGGAAATCACAAAAGATACCAACCGGTTGTAGATAAGGACGATGACCGCCGCACGCAAGCTGTTGACGGCAGTGCCACAGATCTGGCGTAAAGCGTGGCAATCACGTGGCCCGGTTCCATTCAGGCGATCATCATGCTGAGGACCCTGCCCGCAGCAATTGTCCTGTCGCTGCTGCTGCAGACCACCGAGCTCAGCTCGGCAGGTGCGCAGCCGGATCTCGTGGAGAATTTCGAAAAGGGCGATCTCAACCCGCATTTGTGGTCGCAGGCCCGGCTGCCGCTTCAGCGTGCCTGGATCTATGACGGCGACGCGCGGGAAGGGGCGAATTCCCTCGCCATCCGGGTCAAGGGCTCGGATCTCGACAAGAGCTGCAACTGCCAGCGGATCGAGGTGCGCGAGGCGCCGCAGCAGCGGCTGCCCTTCGGCAGCGACAGCTGGTATGCGTTCTCCTTCCGGGTCGAAGGCCAGCCGCCGCTGACCGGCAGCCAGCGCTGGGTCATTGCGGCATGGAAGCAGGAGGCCGAGGGCGGCCCGTTCCTCGCCCAGCGCTTCGATGAGGGGGTGTTCCACATCACGCTCGAGAGCGGCGCGCACCGGGTGCTGCTCGCCTCGACCAAGGGCGAGGTGCGCTCCTTCGCCGAGCAGCTGCAGTCGGGCCTGCTCTCGTCCTTCTCCTTCATCTCCGATCCCGAGCTTTATGGCGGCAAGACCGACGTCACCATCGAGTATGGCGACGACGCGAAGCTCCCCGACCCGCGCAAGAACTGGGTCGACATGCTCTATCACGTCCGCGGCGGCCTCGACGGCAAGGGCCTGGTCGAGATCTATGCCAATGGCAAATTCATCGTGCGTGCCAAGGGCACGATCGGCGTGCCGGGCCCGGCTGCCATGCGCCAATATCTCAGGCTCGGGCATAATCGTGCACCGATGCCGGGCACTTCCACGATATTCTTCGATCGCATCA
The DNA here is from genome assembly GCA_046726135.1 of Pseudomonadota bacterium. Classification (GTDB taxonomy): domain Bacteria; phylum Pseudomonadota; class Alphaproteobacteria; order Rhizobiales; family Aestuariivirgaceae; genus DATAFF01. The sequence goes on from JBKOZY010000307.1 coordinate 9,263, forward strand.
GGCGCGGCACCAGCCGGGCCGATGTCGAACAATGAGGCCCTGCAATGGCTCTGCCGCATCTCATCATCGGCAACAAGAACTACTCCTCCTGGTCGTTCCGCCCGTGGCTCGCCATGCGGGTTGCCGGGATCGACTTCACCGAGGAGGTGGTGCCGCTGTCGACGCCGGACACCAAGGCGCGGATCAACGAGCATTCGCGGGCCGGCCGGGTGCCGATCCTGAAGGACAATGGCATTGTCGTCTGGGAGTCGCTCGCCATCATCGAATATCTGGCGGAGCGCTTTCCGGATGCAGGCCTATGGCCGGCCGATGTGCAGGCGCGGGCGCTGGCGCGGTCGATCTCGAACGAGATGCATGCCGGCTTCCAGGCGTTGCGCTCCTCCTGCCCGATGAACATGCGCCGGCCGCGCCGCCGGCTCGACATCTCGGCGGAGGCCGCCGCCAATGTCCGGCGCATCGACGAGATGTGGCAGGACTGCCGGGAGAGCTATGGCGCGGCGGGCCCGTTCCTGTTCGGGGCGTTCAGCGCCGCCGATGCGATGTATGCGCCGGTGGTCAATCGCTTCGATGTCTATGATCTTCCCGTGTCGCGGCCGGCCAAGGCCTATATGGAGGCCGTCAAGGCGCTGCCCGCCTATCGCGAATGGGAGGAGGGAGGCCGACAGGAGGATTGGGTCATCGCCCATGACGAAGCCTGACGGTCGTCGGCGACCGGCGCTGCCGGCGTTACTCCCGTGGCTCGTTCTCCTCGCCTGTTCCGCGACGCCGGCACAGGCGGAGAACCGCACGTTCTTCTCCCCGAAGCTCGGCGGGTCGCCGGTGCCGTTCTGCCTGACGAGCACCGGCGGCTGCGGCAGGGCGGCGGCCGATAATTTCTGCCGCAACAGCGGCTACGACACGGCGCTGACCTTCGCGCGCCGGCAAGTGATGTCGGAAGGCGAGGAGCCGACCGGCTTCACCCAGATCAAATGCTACAAGCCGTCGATCGAGGGCAGCAGCAAGCCCGCGGCCGTGACCAACACGGCGGCCAAATCGGGCCGGCTCGTCGGGGCCCATCTGAAGTGAAGGACGATGACCACACTGCTGGAAAAGCTCGATGACCGCTTCGTCCAGATCTATGAGGTGGCGCGCGCCGAGCGGGTGGCGCATGAGCAGAAGAAGGGCCTGATCGTCGTTCGGGACGATGTCATGCTGCTGTTCTGCGGCGACGAGCCGGTCAGGCAGTTCACCGGTCTCGAGCCGCCGCTCTACAACAAGATGAAGGCGCTCGGCCATATCCCGTTCGCCATCTTCTGCCTGCTTCATGCGGTGAATGACGGGCCATTGTCGCGGTCGCTCAAGGGACGGCTCGTGAGCTATCGGGCGCTGCTCGACAGCGCGGGTGTTGCGCTCGATGTCAGCGAGGAGGTCGCGGCCGGCACTCTGCCACGGCCGGTCGCCATCCCGGCCATGGCGATGGCGTTCCTTGGCTCGGTGCTCAAGAGCGGCGCCACCTCGCGGCATGCTCTTCATGGCTTCACCCGCGGGGTGTGCGACGATGTCGATCTCGTGCTGGCGGCGGCGGCGAAAGCGCAGCTCCAGGCCTGCGAGCGCATGGTGAAGGAGATCCGTTCCCTGCTGCCGCCCAAGGAATGGGCCGAGCTGCGGGTGCTGATCCTCGGGCCCTACATGGCGAAGCAGGGCGAGATCTTCCTGCAATTTTTCTCACAAGAGCTGAACACGCCGGTGTCGGGCGACCGGCGGCTCGTTTATTTCGACGGCGACGACCTCAAGGCCGCCTATGAGCGGTTCGGCACGGCAACGCTCGATGCCGAGGCAGCGCAGGCGATCTTCGGCAATCGCCGGCGGCTCCATCGCGACGTCCTCGCCGATGCGACGCGGGACTATCTGCAGGGGAGGGAGTAGGCAGTCTCACCCCGGCTCGCGGGCCTCGAGCAGGGGGGTCGCCACCGGCGGGTGGCTCAACAGATCGGGGTGCTCGGCGATCGCCTTTCGCGCCGCCAGATAGCCGGCTTCGACGGCGATCTCGAAGGCCTTCCAGTCGCGCAGATCGATGGCGCCAAGCGCCGGGGCGAGGGCGATGTCGGCGGCCTCAATCTGGGTGCGGTATTGCTGCTCGCCCGAGACGGTGCCGGCGCGCATCAGAATCGACACCAGCGGCGGCCTGAGCAGTCGCTGGAGCAGCGGCCGCGCCATCTCCTGCTTGAGCCAGGCCGGCGTCAAGGCGAGATCGCGGGCGACGTCGACCGCCACCACCGGACCGCGATTGGTCTCGCGCATGATGTCGACGGGGAGATTGTTGACGACGCCGCCATCGACCAACAGGCCGCGGGCGGTGACGACGGGGGGCAGGATTCCCGGCAACGACACGCTGGCCCTGAGCGCCCTGGCGAGAAGGCCGGTGCGATGGACCTCGGCGCGGGCCGTGGTGAGGTTGGAGGAGACGCAGAAGAAGGGCAGCCACAGATCCTCGATGCGGGACTTGCCGAAATGCTCGGCGAGCAGGGTCTCGACGCGGACGCCGCGGACGAGGCCGATCAGCGGCAGCGAATAGTCCGTCAACGGGCTCTTCTCGGCGAAGGACTTGCGGATGCGGTCCTCCGATTCCTTGAGGCTCCAGCCCATGGCGACGCAGGCGGCGACGATCCCGCCCATGCTGGTGCCGCCGACGAAGTCGATGGGAATGTCGCCCTCGCGAAAGGCGCGCAGCACGCCGAGATGGGCGTAGGCGCGGGCGCCGCCGCCGGAAAGGACCATGCCGAGGGCGCGGCCGGTCAGCACCCGCGCCACCCGCCGCCAATCGGATTCATGCTCGAGGCGGATGTGAAAGTGGCGGTTGACGGGGAGCTTCTCGAGCGAGGCCATGGTCACCGTCGGCTCCTTGCGGTCGGAGCCGTGGAGCAGGACGAGGTCGAGCAGCTGATGCGAGGCACGGTTGCGCACCCGGCGGCCCAGCGCCGGCGCGGCATCGAGATGGCCGGCCTCGGCGACGATGACGATGCGGTCGGCCTGGCGGGCGCAGAGATCGTTGACCTCGGGCCTGTCCGGCGAGCCGATGAGATAGACATGGTCGTTGAGCGACTCGGCGCGGGTGAACCAGCGGCTCGAATGGTGGTCGGGATCGGGCTTTACGGTGAGGACCCGGAAGCCGAGCCGCGCCGCTTCCCTGGCGAGGCGGTCCGCCACCATCTCGACATCGGCGGCGGCGGAGGCGGGAAGGAAGGCGACGGTCCGCGGCTCGATATTGACCATGCGCCCGGCATTGGTGTCGTGCAGGCGGCGCGCCATGATGCGGCCGAGCTCGACCATCAGCTCCGGCGCCTCCTCGACAATGTGGAGGAAGGTCACATGGTTGATCCGGAGGAGATCGCAGTCGCGCAAGGCCCTGACGGTCGCCGAGCGCGGCGTGCCGGAGAGCAGCGCCATCTCGCCGACGGTCTCGCCGGGGCGGATGAAGGCGATGAGGCGCGGCTCGCCCTGGCTGCCCGAGACATAGACGCCAAGAGCGCCGGACAGGAGGATGTAGAGGCAGTCGGCCGGGTCGCCGGCCTGGAACAGGGCGCGGCCGGCGCGCAGCTTGACCCGCTCGCCCTCGCGGCGGATGGCGCGCCGGGCGTTCGGCCCGATCGCCTTCAGAATGTGGCGCAGCGCCAGCGGCTCGGCCGCGGGCAATTTTTCCTGCATGGTCGCCAAGCCCCGTTCCAGGGATCGGCGGGATGCTAGCACTCCCGGGCGGTGTGCTGAACAGCACAGGTCCGATGATCAGGAGAGGTTATAGTCGCGCCAATGCAACGCAGAGTCCGGCGGATGTCATGAGCGACAAGCATATCAACTACAAGTTTCCGGGAGCTCCTCCCACGCCACAGATCGGCCCTCTATCACCCATCGTGGAAGAGAAGGGCGAAAAGGGCTCCAAATCGAGCTTTGCTGAGCGCGTCAATGCTCTCACCCAGCATGATCGACAGGCGATCAGTAAGTATTTGCCAAAGGAGATCGAAGGATTGTCCGCGAAGAAGCAACACGAGATCCTGGAAGAAGCAATTTGCAGGAATGATCCCGAGGCCGTGGAAATTCTTGCCGAATGCGGTGTCGATCTCAATCGAGAAGGTTCACAAGGAAGTTACACACCCCTTACCCGAAGCTGCGAGTACGGCCATGTCAGGGTTGTTGAAGCCCTTCTGATCAAGGGCGCGAATCCGAATATCCTTACAAGAGGGGGACATCAGTGGGGTCCGTTGCATTGGTGCGGTCCGCTCGGTAAGCGTTTTGACGCGAAAAGCAAAAAGTATCTGGAGTGTGCGAAGCTCCTTCTGAATCACGGGGCGGACGTCAATCTGAAGACAGTTATTGATAAAATAACGCCGCTGCATCTTGTGGATTGTGAAAAGCAACCTGAATTCGTCACCTTGCTCCTGAGCCATGGCGCGGATCCCCTCGCGAGGAACATGGAGGGCAAACGGCCGAGGCTGCAGCTGCAGCACTTCAAAGCACTCGGACCGCATCTCACGGAAGCTCTGCAACAGGGTAACAGACAGCAGGTCGATCGCTGGATCACGGTGGTCGAGAAGTTCCTGCCTGATCCGAAAGCGGCATCCCTGCTTGTCGAATGGGCCCCTTTGTGCAGTCTCGATGCGGAACTGTCGAAAAGAATCCACACCATCATCAGTCGCTATCTCAAGGAGCCGAAGGGCGATCCACCGGGCGACGTTGTCGACTATGCGAAGAGCTACAACGCTGAGTTCGCGCTCAATGAAATTCTGGCCGAATTCGCTGAAGATGGATTCCGGCCGGCGGGGATGGGTAAGGATTTCCACATTGAAGGCGCGAGGTATTCGGCGGAGAAACACGGCCGTTTGCTGATCAGGCTGGCGAGTTCCTGGGCAGAAAGTGAGGAGGACCACATGGGTCATGTGATGGGAATCCTGAACTTCGCGAAGAACAGCGCCAAGGATCAGCAAGCTTCGCAGGATACGCGCGATAAATTGTTTCTTGCCGTCAAGCGGTTGCGGAACCGGCTGAAGAAGAGAGCCGATCCGGAAATCGCCAAGAGAGCCAAGGCAATCGACAGCTTCCTGAACCCGTTCAACGGACCGCACTGAGCGAAGGTCCAGAAGCCGCAGCAGTCCGCGCTCTGTTGTGCCGAACAGCACAGGGGCAATCGCCGCGGCGTGGTACCGAAGAAACGTAAACCAACCAATAGAGGGAATTTTCCATGAGCCGTGAAATTGGCAATTACCGTCCGCTGACGCTGCCAGCCACCGCACCGGCACCGCAAGCCGAGGCACAGCAGCAACAAGCTCTCGCTTCGGGCGCGTCAACGATCGCGAGCGTGCAGCCACATGACGAGAAGCCCGTCAAGACGGATGTCAAGTCGTCTTTCTATGAAGAACTGAAAGTGCGCCTGGCAAAAGGCGAGAAGCCGAGCGAGGCCATGCTCGACGAGGCGATCCAGCGCGGGAGCAAGAGTTCGATCAAGCTGCTCGTCCGGAAAGGCGTCGACCTCGATCGGCCGGGCGTCGACGGGAATACGCGGCTTCACAATGCCTGCAAAACTGGCGATGCCAAGGCGGTGAAGCTTCTGCTGGCCTGCGGCGCCAGCATCCACGCAACCAATGCGGAATTTGTGCCGCCGGTCGTCTCGGCCTTCGATCTTCCGAAAGAGGCGCTGCGCGCAGTACTGCGTGAGATCGCTGTTGCGAGGCCCGACGGTGCCCAACGCATCAGTGCCTGGGCCTTGCACCTCGATCGCCACGATATTCTGGCATGGCTGATGGCGGAGAAGTTGATGCACCCGTCCATGATCATGCATTACTATCAGTTCCCAGCGGAGTTTCTTACGCATCTCGACAAGATCTTTGAGGAGGCCTCGAACCGCCATGATCATGGAATGGTGGCGAATTGCGTCGAGGTTCTGTGCCATGTGATCGCCTGGAGAGAGCCGAAGGTCATCAATCCGGCGAGGAAACTGCTTGAAAGCTGGGAGAAGCGTGCAGGCGACACGGTCGTTGAGGCCTATGCCCACAAGCGGGCCAACATACAGGGCTACAACAAGCTCCAGCCGTTTGACGAGGAGATCGAGACCGTCACTGAATACAAGACCGAAAGTGTCTTCGAGGTCGGTGAAATAACCTTCACCCCCCACCAATGAAGGAGGACCGACCTCCCACAAGATTCAGGCCCTCTCGATAAATCCAGCTTCAATCCCGGTGCGCTTGGCCATATAAGCTCGCCTCCATGGCCAAGCTCACCTCCGCGATCGACATCGCCAGCCCGGAATTCCGCGCCAATGCGGAAGCGATGGCGGCGCTCATCGGCGACCTTCTGGAGAAGCGGGCGGCGATCGCCAAGGGCGGTCCCTTGAAGGCGCGCGAGCGGCATCAGTCGCGCGGCAAGCTGCTCGCCCGCGACCGCGTCAACCAGCTGCTCGATCCCGGGAGCCCGTTTCTCGAGATCGCGCCGATGGCGGCGTTCGGCATGTATGAGGATGCGATCCATGCCGCCGGGCTGATTGCCGGGATCGGACGGCTCGTCGGGCGGCAATGCATGATCCTCGCCAATGACGCCACCATCAAGGGCGGCACCTATTATC
>JBKOZY010000308.1:0-2428 GCA_046726135.1 Pseudomonadota bacterium
GGGTGTAGACGTCCTCCGGACCGCCCTGCTGGTAGCGCGGAAGGTCATAGCTGAAGGAGAAGTCGAGCATCGCGAGCTGCGGCAGGACGATGATCAAGAGGATCCAGAGCAGCACCGCCACGAGGATGTAGCTGCCAATGAAAAGGCCGTTGCGGGTGAAGAACGTCCCGAGCCAGCTCTTGGTCGGCATGCTTATCAAGCCTCAGTCGGCGGCCAGCTTGCCCTTGGGCAGCGCCACCGCCTTTGCCGGGTCGTAGGCGAGGACGATCTGCTCGCCCGCCGAATGGCTGCGCGCGTGCCCCTGATTGACCAGCGAGACCTTGATCGGACGGGCGCGCTCCCGGCCGACGAACAGGTGGTAGATCGGACCCTCGAACTCTTCACCCGACACCGTCCCGGTCACCCTGCCCGCCCCGGCGCCAGCGCCGTTGGCGACGCGAAACGACTCCGGACGGATGAACACCATGGCGTCGTCGCCCTGCTTGAGGGTGCCGCGGGCCGCGGTACCGACACGCGCGGTCAAGGGCCCGCTCGCGGTATCGACCAGCACCTCATTGCCGGTCGCGCCGGCCACCTTGCCGGCGAAGCAATTGTTCTCGCCGACAAAGGAGGCGACAAAAGGCGTGGCCGGGTCGTCATAGATGGTCCGACCATCGGACACCTGCTCGATGACGCCCTCGCGCATCACCGCGACATGATCCGACATGGTGAGCGCCTCGCCCTGATCATGGGTGATATAGATGAAGGTGATCCCGACACGCTGCTGGATGGTCCGAAGTTCGGTCCGCATATGCTGGCGCAGCTTGAGGTCGAGCGCCGACAGCGGCTCGTCGAGCAGCAGCACATGCGGCTCGGCGCAAAGCGCCCGCGCCACAGCCACCCGCTGCTTCTGGCCGCCGGAAAGCTCATGGGGATATTTCTCGCCCTGGCGCGGCAAGGCAATGAGCTCGAGCAGCTCATTGGCGCGACGGCGCCGCTCGGTCTTGCCCTTGCCCTTCACCTCCATGGCGAAGGTGATGTTCTCCCAGACCCGCATCAGCGGAAACAGCGCGAGATTCTGAAAGATCAGCGCGGTCGGGCGCTTGTTCGGGCCGATGCCGGCCATATCCTGGCCGCCGATCCTGACCCGGCCGGCGCTCGGCTCCAGGAAGCCGGACACGGTGCGAAGGATCGTGGTCTTGCCGCAACCGGAGGGGCCGAGAAACGAAAAGAACTCGCCGCCTTCGATCGTCACCGTGGCATCGCGCACGGCAACGAAATCACCAAAGCTCACAGTCAGATCTTGGAGCTCGATGCCGACTCCCGCGCTCATCCCTGCCCCAGCGTCCTTGTTCCGGCACGATCAGCCCTCCGAAGCGGAACAAGCCTCGGAGGGCCAAGGGAAAGCTCAGCTGGCGCTCTCGAACCTGCTCACAAATTGCGCCCTGAGATCGGTGTACCATGCCGGCTCGGCCGGCCAGGGGTTGAGCTTCGAAAGCGCATCACCGGGATAGGCATCGGCAAAGTTCTTGGCATATTTGTCGCCGGCGAACTTGTCGGCGCCGATCACCGGCGAATTGTAGCCGTGCTTCTCGATCGCCTTGCCTGCTGCCTCCGGCGTGTAGTCATAGTCGAGGAAGGCATAGACCTGCTCGATGTTCTTGGCCCCGGTCGGCAGCGACATGCCGTCAACCCATGCCATCGCGCCCTCCTTCGGTGCCCGGTACATGACCGGCTGGCCGTCATTCTTGAGCGCGATCGGCGGGCCGTCCCAGGTCTGAGCGCAAACGATGCCCTCATTCAGCAGACCGTTCTTCTGGGTATCGGCATCGTTCCACAGCACCTTGATGTTCTTCTTCTTGTCGATGCAGAACTGGGTCACCTTCTCCCAGATCGGCTTCATCTTCTCTCCCGACTCGTAAGCGGCCTTGAGCATCGAGCCCGGCTCGAGCTTGCCTTCGCCTTCCATCCACAAGCCGGCGCCGAAGATCAGCGAATGGCTGCGGCCCATGGTCTTGCCGGCATTGGCGTCGTCCCAAATGTCGCCATAGCTCGGGAACTCCCCCTTCGGCTGCCATTTGTCGGTGCGCCAGGAAATCCCTTCGGTGCCCCAGACATGGGGAACCCAATGCTGGCCCTTGCCGTCCAGGTTCCAGATTTCGCCCGCCTTAACCATGGCGGGGTTGAGGCGGTCGATAGGAACCTTGTTCATATCCCAGGCCTGGGTGACGGCGAGATCCTTCCACTGCAAGACCCGGTTCAGCGTCGGGCTGATCAGATCAAATCCTTCGCCCTTGGTGGCCTTCATCTTGTTCTGGAGCTCCTCATTGGAGCCGAACCCGGTGAAGTTCACCTTGATGCCTGTCTTCTCGGTGAACTTCTTGAGGAAATCCTCCGGCAGCTCGTCGGACCAGAACATCACGTTGATCTCGCCCGAGCTCGACAAGGC
>JBKOZY010000309.1:0-11713 GCA_046726135.1 Pseudomonadota bacterium
GAAGCCGGCGCCGTTGCGGTCGAGCTTGATCACCGGCGCCTCGGCGCAAACCACCGCACCGCGGGCCAGCGCTGCGCGATAGAGGCCGGCGAAGAACTTGGCCGGGTGGAGGTGAGCCGAGCGCGCCACCACCATGCCGCCGTGATAATAGTCGGAGCCGATCTCCTCGCGCTGGCGGTCGCGCTCCAGCATGGCGGCGCCGGCCTGGGCGTAGCGGTTGAGGGCATCGACCTTGGCCTCGAGCGCCCGGTAATGCGCCCGGCACCAGGCGCCGGCGAATCGCCCGGTCTTGGTCCATTCGCAGTCGATCCCCTCATCCTCGATCAGCCGCTCGATCAGGCTGAAGCTGTCGGCGGCGGCGCTCAAGAGCTGGGCCAGCCGCTCGGGATCGTCCTTGCCGGAGTAGCGCTTCCCCACCGTGACCCCGCTGGACACCATGCCGCCATTGCGGGTCGACGCCCCGAAGCCTGGCTGGGCTGCCTCGAGCACCACTGCATCGACGCCGTCCTTGGCGAGCTGCAGCGCTGCCGCAAGCCCGGCGTAGCCGCCACCGATAATGGCGACCTGCGCCTCCTTCGGGACTTCGGTCAGCTCGGCTTTCTCGGGCTCATAGGCCTCCCACCAGAAGGGGCGCGCTTTGAAATCGGGATGGAAGATCGATCTGTTGCTCATTCCCGAAGGATAGGCGAGAGCACACGATCCTCAAAGCTTAGAGCCAGCGCCTTGACAGCCGGCCGTTTCGGCTCTTCGTTCACTGGTGAAAACTCAAGGACCCCGCCATGCCCGCCACCATTCGCAAGACCGTGAAATTCACCGAGACCACCTTCATCGAGGGTGGCAAGCAAGCCTCGCCTCCCGTCTTGATGGTGGCGGTGGCGGCGGTGATCGCCAATCCCTGGGCCGGCAAGGGCTTCGTCGAGGATCTGCGGCCGGTCATCCTCGAGGCAGCGCCCGGCCTCGCCGATGTTCTCGTCCCCATGCTGCTCGACGAGCTCGGCGGCGGCACCAAGCTCGAGGCCTATGGCAAGGCCGCGGTCGTCGGCCTCGATGGCGAGATCGAGCACGCCTCCGGCTTCATCCACACCTTGCGCTTCGGCAACCGCTTTCGCGAGGCGGTCGGCGGCACCTCCTATCTTGCCTTCACCAACAAGCGGGGGCCCGCCGGATGCTCGATCCAGATCCCCTTGATGCACAAGACCGATGAAGGCTTCCGCTCGCACTATCTCACGGCCGAGTTCGCGATTGCTGACGCGCCGGGTCCGGACGAGATCGTCGTGGCGCTTGGCGGTGCCACCACCGGACGTGCCCATCCGAGGATCGGCAATCGCTATCTCGACATGGAGGAGATGGCCAAGGAGCGCGACGCGGCCAGGCGCTGACGGGAGAGCTCCCGGTGGATCGCCCGCTTCGCTCCCTTGCCGACGGCACGTGCTATTGCGAGGCCGGGGCAGGGGCGCCGGTCATCCTCCTGCATGGCGTCGGTCTCGACCATTCGATCTGGCAGGCGCAATGCGCCGCGCTTTCCGAGAGTCACCGCGTCATTGCCTATGATGTGCTGGGCCATGGTGCGAGCCCGCCCGTCGCCGAGGATGTGAGCCTCGACGACTTCGTCGATCAGCTGGCAAGGTTGATCGCGGCGCTGGTGCCGGAAAGGCAGTCGTTCACTCTCGTCGGCTTCTCCTTCGGCGGTCTGATCGCCGAAGCTTTCACGCTGAAGGCGCCGGAGAGGATCGCCCGGCTCGCCATCATCGCCTGCGTGTTCGACCGTTCCGAGGAGGAGCGGGCCGCAGTGGCGGGTCGGTTGCGCATGGCAAGGCGCGACGGCCCGAGGGCGCTGATCGACGCGGCGCTCGAGCGCTGGTACAGCCCGGCATTCCGCGCCAGCCATCCGGCGATCGTCGAGGCGGTTGCGACGATGCTCCGCCGCAACGATCCGCAATCGTTTCTCGCCGCCTATGGCGTCTTTGCCGAGGCCGACCAGGATCTCGCCGGACACCTCGGCGCGATCGCCGTTCCCACCCTGATCGTCGCCGGCGAGCGCGACAGCGGCGCCACGCCGGCAATGGCTCGGCGCCTCGCGGCGCTGATCCGCGGCGCCGAGCTCGCCGTCATCCCCGGCGCCCCTCACATGCTGCCGCAGGAGCATGCGTACGAACTGAACGACCTCCTGCAGCGTTTTCTCATTCACCCGTCACACGAGGCCTAGAATCACCATGGACAAATTCCGGCTCTTTATCGATGGAGAGTTTGTCGATGCGACCAGGGGCTCGGTCTTCGAAAGCCTCGATCCCTCGACCGGCGAGCCCTGGGCCATGATGCCGGCTGCCTCGCCAGACGACACCGACCGCGCCGTCATGGCGGCGTGGTGCGCCTTCGCCGAAGGTCCCTGGCCGGCAATGACCGCGTCGGCCCGCGGCAAGCTGCTTTACCGCCTCGCCGACCTCGTTGCCCGCGACGCCGGCCTCATGGCCGAGCTCGAGACCCGCGACACCGGCAAGGTCATCCGCGAGACCCGCGCCGTCGTCGCCTATGTCGCCGAATTCTACCGCTACTTTGCCGGCATGGCCGACAAGATCGAGGGATCGGTCCTGCCGATCGACAAGCCCGATCTCGAGGTCTACACTAGGCGCGAGCCGCTGGGCGTGGTGGCCGCGATCGTTCCCTGGAACAACCAGCTCTTCCTGTCGGCCGCCAAGGTCGGCCCGGCGCTTGCCGCCGGCAATACCGTCGTTCTGAAGGCCTCTGAGGACGGCCCGGCGCCGCTTCTCCATTTTGCCAGGCTGGTCGAGGAGGCGGGATTCCCCAAGGGCGTCGTCAACGTCATCACCGGCTTTGGCAATGACTGCGGCGCCACCTTGACGTCCCACCCGCTGGTGGCCCGCGTCGCCTTTACCGGCGGGCCCGAGACCGCCCGCCATGTGGTGCGCAACACCGCCGAGAATTTCGCCGTGACGACGTTGGAGCTCGGCGGCAAATCGCCGATTATCATCTTCGGCGATGCCGACATCGACTCGGCGGCCAATGGCGTGGTGGCCGGGATCTTCGGCGCCACTGGTCAGTCCTGCGTTGCCGGCTCGCGTCTTCTGGTCGAGGAGGGGATCGCCGACATGTTCATCGATCGGCTGAGCGAGCGGGCCCGCGCCATCCGCATCGGTCCGCCGCTTGATCCCGCGACCGAGATGGGGCCGCTCGCCACCCGCCGCCAGCGCGAGCGCATCACAGCGCTGGTGTCGGAGAGCATCGAGCAGGGCGCCAGGCTGATGACCGGCGGCCGGACGCCAACGGCCTATCCGGGCGGCTTCTATTACGAGCCGACGGTAATTGCCGCGCCCAATCCCGATATCGCCTGCGTGCGCCAGGAGCTGTTCGGACCGGTGCTGTCGGTCCTCACCTTTCGCGACGAGGCCGAGGCGGTGCGCCTCGCCAATGACAGCCACTATGCCTTTGCCGCCGGCGTGTTCACCAGCAATCTGGCGCGCGCCCACCGGATGATCGCCCGCCTGCGCTCGGGCATCGTCTGGGTCAACACCTACCGCGCCGTGTCGCCCATCGTTCCTTTCGGCGGCAACCGACTAACCGGTTACGGCCGCGAGGGCGGCCTCGACACGATCCACGACTACACCCGCACCAAGGCGGTCTGGATCAACACCTCCGACGCCCCGCTCGCCGATCCCTTCGTGTTGCGGTAAGGGTGAGTGGTGAGTAGTGAATAGTGAGTAGTGGGGCAAAGCCCTGTCCTGCCACGACTCACGACTCACGACTTCACTACTCACTCACGGAACAAATCATGAGAATAGACGAATATGCCCGCCATGACGGCCTCGCGCTGGCCGAGCTCGTGAAGCGTGGCGAGGTGACGCCGCGCGAGCTTGCGACCGTGGCGGGCGATGCGATCGGCGCCATCAATCCCGCGATCAACGCCGTCATCGAGGTCTATCACGACCGTATCGACGCCCTCGATGAGGCACAGCTCGGCAAGGGACCCTTTCGCGGCGTGCCGTTCCTCATCAAGGATGTCGGCGGCCACGAAAAGGGACGCAAGATCGAGTTCGGCTCGCGCCTCTGCGCCGGCCTCCTCGGCGAGGTCGACAGCAATTACGCCAAGCTGCTGCGGGCCGCCGGGCTCAACATCATCGGCCGCACCAACACGCCGGAATACTCCATGGCGTCCTCATCCGAGAACCTGCTCCACGGGGCGACCCACACGCCCTGGATGGCCGGCCGCTCGGCGGGTGGCTCGACCGGCGGCGGCGCCGCCGCCGTGAGCGCCGGTCTCGTGCCGCTTGCCCATGGCTCCGACATCGCCGGCTCGATCAGGATTCCGGCCGCTTGGTGCGGTGGCGTCGGTCTGAAACCGTCGCGCGGTCGGATCTCGGCCGGACCGAAATTCGCCGAGGGCGGTCACGGCCTGTCCATGACCTTCGCCCAGACCACGACCATGCGCGACACCGCCGCCTTGCTCGACTGCCTGGCCGTGCCGCAACCGGGCGACCCTTTCGTGCAAGCCAAGCCGCCCGGCACCTATCGCCAATGGCTCGAACGCCCGCTCGAGCCGCTCCGGGTAGCCTGGTCGGTGAAGCCCTTTCTCGACACGCCGGTCGATCCCGAGATTGCCGCAGCGGTGCGCCGGACCGCCAAGCTCCTCGAAGAGATGGGCCATCACGTCGAGCAGGCCGACATCCCCTTCGACCAGGCGGAGGCCGCGGAGAGGATGGTCTCGATCTGGTTCTTCGGCTTCGATCGCTGGCTCGACATGCTGGGCTCGAAGACCGGCCGCACGCCGGGCCCGGACACGCTCGAGCCGATCACCTGGGAGACCTACAAGCTCGCCAAGAGCATGGACCCCTATCGCTTCCTCGACGGCCTCGACTGGCTCAATGCCAGCCGCCGCGCGCTCGGCGCCTTCTTCACCCGCCACGATGTCCTGGTGACCCCGACATGCGCCGAGACGGCGCCGCCGCTCGGGCCCTATGGCATGAACATCAAGGATATGAGCCTGATGGAATGGATGATCCATTCCGAGCGGCCGGTGCAGTACTGCTTCATGTACAATGTCGCCGGCGCGCCGGCTTTGTCGCTGCCCCTGGCGCAGCATTCGAACGGCCTGCCCATCGGCGTCCAGCTCGGCGCCCGCCCGTCGGAGGACCATATCGTCATCGCGCTTGGTGCCGCGCTCGAACAGGCGATGCCCTGGCGCGACCGGCTGCCGCCGGTCCATGCGAGCCGGGTGAGCGCCTGACGCCAATCGCATGCGGCCTGTGCCGTTCGGCACAAGCGCCTGATCTCATGCCGTGTAAATTGCCTCCGCTCAAAGGTTGTTATTTTCCAAAGGGGGTAGCCATGGGCCAGACACCGTCGATAATCAGCGGATCGAGTTCAACGAAGCAGACGCCTTCATCTGTGCAATCCGAGAGGAAGCTCAGAAAAGGAGGGTATTCCAAGCTGGAAGAGGCAGACGAATCCTTCAGCGATTCAATCGCCAGCCTGAGCGTGCATGAAGAACAGTCGCCGCCGCGGCGGTCGTTGAATTTCGACGAATATGCGACTTCGGAGGAAAGGAAAGAGGCAGAGAAAAAGCCGCTGACGGTTCGATCGTGCCCGCCGGACATCAGACATGACCCATCGGCCGAGATCAAGCCTAAAGCCTCTCATGGCTGGAGGGAGCCATCCCGTTGCTTTCGGTACATCACAGAACTTCCCTTTGACCCTTCACGGCTCGAAGTGCTCGAGGCTCTGCTCAAAAAGGAACTCAGCAAGGGCACCGAGACGCAGTATGGCATTTCATTTAAGCGCAGTAAGAAGAACACCACTCTGATCAAAGTTACGATACCCCAGAAATCCACACCGGCTCGCCAGCACAAGCCGGCTTTTGACAAGGCGGTTGCGTCTGCCCTGGAAGCGATGCCATCTAAGAGCTCGGGCACTATGATTATGTACCCAGCCAATATGAAAAAATATACGCTTGACAACGTGCCGTATGGCTCACAGTTAGCGGGAACGGTTGCGTCCATCGCTGAAAGAATTATGAGAGACGTTGACGAAAAGTGCAAAGTAACACAGCATAACAAGGACGGATACATTGTCTATAAAGTATCAAAACCTGGTACCAAATTTGATTTAAGGGGGACTAGCGTGCCAGCTACTCTCAAAGCAGACATTTTCATGAGCCTGAAGGCCTGGATTGACGCCCGACAGGCGAAAGGCATGAGCCAGGACGACATTGCGTCCAATTCCGCCGGTGTCTCCAGGATCGAGAAAATACTTCGAGAATGGCTTTCAAAAAAATATGAGCTGGACCTGGTCAAAGACCTGAAAGCGACCTGACCTGAAGATTTCGCTCGGCTGATGCCGCTCACTGCGGCATCAGGGCCTCCCAGCCGATGCTCGCCCCGAAGCGCTCGCCATAGCGCGTCTGCAGCTGTCTGAGCGTGTGCAGCACATCGCCGACGCCGCGGGTCTTGGCATAATGGATCGGCCCGCCGCGGAACGGCGGAAAGCCCGCGCCGAACACCAGGCCCGCATCGACCGCATCGGCATCCTCGACGATCTTCTCGTGCCAGCATTCGACCGCCGCATTGATGAGCGGCAGGATCAGCCGGTCCTGAAGATCGACATCGGGCGCGCTCGGCGGCCGCTGCTTCACCGGTTTGCCGTCCTTCCATTGATAGATGCCCTGACCGGTCTTCTTGCCGAGCTTGCCCTCCGCCACCAGCTTGCGGAACCACTCCGGGATCTCGGGGAACGCACCAGGGAGCGCGCTTTTCAGGCTCTCCGCCACATGCAGCGCCACATCGTGGCCGACCGTGTCGGCAAGCTCGAGCGGCCCCATCGGCATGCCGAAATCGACCGCCGCCTGGTCGATGACCTCGGCTTTCACGCCTTCCGAATAGGCGAGGAACGCCTCCATCAGATAGGGGGTGAGGACGCGATTGACCAGGAAGCCCGGGCGCGACGCGACCGGCAGCGGCAGCTTGTCCAGCGCATTGATGAAGGACAGCACGCGGCCGCGCACGCTCGTATCGAGCCCGTCATGCTCGACCATCTCGACCAGCGGCATTTGTGGCACCGGGTTGAAGAAATGGACGCCGCAGAACCGCTCCGGCCGCTTGAGCCCGCTCATCAGCGTCGCTAGCAGCAGCGAGGAGGTGTTGGTGGCGAGAATGGCATCGGGCCGCATCGCCGCCTCGCAGCGGGCGAACACCTGCGCCTTGATGTCGACCCGCTCCGGCACCGCCTCGATCACCAGATCGGCGGTGGCAAGGCCCGAGCCGGCAGGGTCGGGCATCAGCCGGTCGAGCGCGGCGCGCCGGTCGCCCTCATTGCGGATGCGGCGCTCGAACAGCGCATTGGCCCGGCCGATCGCCGGCGCGATCAGCCGCGGCTCGCGGTCCTCGAGCGTCACGATGAAGCCGCGTAGCGCCGCCACCGCAGCGATGTCGCCGCCCATCACCCCGGCGCCGACGACATGCAGCCGGCTGATCCCGTGCTCGAGCCCCTTGGCATAGGATTTGAGCTTCTCGCGCAGGAAGAAGCAGCGCACCAGGTTGCGCGACGTCTCGCCGACCATCAGATGGGCGAAGCTCTTGGTCTCCTCGCGCCGCATCGCTGGCCAGTTGCCGTAATAGTCGCGAAACAGCTCGATCATCGCATAGGGTGCGGGGTAATGCTCCGGCCGCGCCTTCTTCTCCGCCTCGCTCTTCATGCGGTGCGCCATGGCCGAGCGCGCCGGCGCGAAAGCGGCCGCCCGGCTAGCCAGATTGACGACCCGGTTCTTCTTCACCTTGCCGGCCACCGCCTGGCGCAGCGCCGTCGCGAAATGCCGCTCCTCGGTCACCGCATCGACCAGTCCGGCGCGCCGCGCCCGATCCGCCGACAGCGGGCTTCCGCCCACCATCATCGTCATCGCCGCAATCGGATCGGCGATGCGCAGAGACCGCCAGGTTCCGCCGAGCCCGGGGTGAAGCCCGAGCATCACTTCCGGAAAGCCGAGCCGCGCTTCCCTGGTGGCGATGCGATAGCGCGCCGCCAGCGCCAGCTCGAGCCCGCCGCCGAGGCAGAAGCCATGGATCAGCGCCACCGACGGAAAGGGCAGCTGCTCCAGCCGGTCGAGCACCTCGAGACCCTTGCCGATCCGCTCGGCGATGATCTGCTCGTCGGTCATGTCGGCGAATTCGCGGATCTCCGCCCCGGCGATGAAGCCCGAGGGCTTGAGCGAGCGGATCGCCAGCCCCTTGGGTGCAACCCGCTCCATCAGGCCGAGCAAGCCGTCAAGCTCGCCCAGCACCCCATCCGACAGCGTGTTGACGCTCGACCCCGGCTTGTCGAGCAGCGCCCAGCCAATGCCGTCGCGGTCGATGAACCACCGCCAATTGACGAACTGCTCGGCGCTCTCGGGCTGCGTTTCCGCCGGGATGCCGACCGTCAGCGGATCACGGGCAAGGGCGGCAAGCGCGGCGTGTCGGGTCGGGTTGATCTCGCGCATCGGCTTTTCGCCCTCACATCAGCTCGAGCAGGGCGGCCCCGCCCATCCCGCCGCCGATGCAGGCGGTGGCGACGCCGAGCCGCGCCTTGAGGCGCCGCATCACATGGATGAGGTGGAGGGTGATGCGATTGCCGCTCGCCCCCACCGGGTGACCGAGGCTGATGGCGCCGCCATCGATATTGAGGATGTCCATCGGGATCGCGCCGAACGGTTCGTCGAGCCCGAGAAGGTCGCGGCAGAACTGCCCATCGTCGAGCGCCCGCTCGCAGGCCAGCACCTGGGCGGCAAACGCCTCATTGAGCTCGAAGGCGCCGATGTCGCCGCGGTTGAGCCCGTTGCGCCGGATCATCGGCACCATCGACAGCACCGGGCCGAGGCCCATCACGCTCGGATCGAGCGCTGCCCAATTGGTGTCGACGACGCGCGCCATCGGCGTCAACTTGAAACGCTCGACCGCCGCCTCGGAGGCCAGGATCACCCAGCTCGCGCCGTCGGTGATCTGCGACGAGTTGCCGGCCGTCACCTTGCCGAAGGGCGGCTCGAACACCGGCCTGAGCTTGGCGAGATCGGCCATGCTGCTCTCGGGTCTCACCCCATCGTCGCGGTCGAACAGCGTGCCCTTGCGGTCGATCATCGGCACCAGCTCCTCGATATGCCCCTCCGCCTGGGCTTTCGCCAGGCGGCGATGGCTCTCGAGCGCATAAGCGTCCATCTCCTCGCGCGAGATGTTGAAGCGATGCGCCAGCACCTCGGCGGTCTGGCCCATGTTGAGCTTGACCACCGGATCGGTGAGGCCGCGCACCAGCCCGATCGACGGCTTGAAGTAATTGGGCCTGAATGCGGCCAGCAGCCTCAGTTTCTTGGCAGTGGTGCGGGCGCTTGTCAGGCTGCCGAACCACGCCGCCGCCTCGCTCGAGAAGAACAGCGGCGAATGCGACAGCGCCTCCGTCCCGCCCGCCAGCACGAGATCGGCAAGGCCCTGGCCGATCGCCCGGAATCCGCTGTCGATCGACTGCAGCCCCGAGGCGCAGTTGCGCTGGACCGTCCACCCGGGAACCTCGATGCCGAGATCGAGCCTCAATCCCGCCACCCGCCCCGGATTGACCTCGTCGGGATGGACATTGACGCAGCCGAGGATCACCTCGTCGAAATGCCGCCGATCGAAGGGCTGACGCGCCAGCAGCGGCCGCCCGGCCTCGACGGCGAGATCGACCGGCGTGAACGGCCCCGGCTTGTTCTGCGCCTTGATGAAGGGCGTGCGCGCCCCATCGACGATGAAGACCGGCCGCCCCGGGCTGTGCTCCGCGCCGTTCATCGCTCAGGCCGCCGAACGGGTGACGGCGTCGCGCTGCGACAGGAGTTCCTCCGGCGCGAAATCATCGACGCTCGACACATCGCGGACCAGCGCCAGCGCCTCCCTCATCCGCTCCGCTTCATTACCCGAGAGGATACCCCTGGCCTCCGCCTCCTCGGCGGTCCTCACCCTGGCGCGCCGCATCTCCTGGCGGAGCGGCTCGAGTTCGGTCATCAGGCGGAAGGCCTGGTCGAGCTTGCCGAGCTCGCTGTCGCGCGGGACATAGATGCCGCTGGTCAACCGGTCGCGCGTCGCCGTCGGCTCGCTGATCGTGGCCGCCGCGGCGCGCGTCAGCTCGTCCGACGGCTTGGCGCACACGATTCCGAACGGCATCAGCACGACCCTGAGCAGCACTCGCACGGCGAGGTTCGGGAAGTTGGCGATGAGATCGTGAAGCGCGCTTTCGGCGGCATGGAGGCTCGTCTGCGCCGCATGATGCACGAGCGGCAGATCGGCGCTCGGCCGCCCGGTGTCCTCGAAGCGCTTCACCGTCGCGGAGGCGAGATAGAGCTCCGACAGCGCATCGCCGAGCCGCGCCGACAGCATCTCGCGCCGCTTGAGCGCCCCGCCAAGCGTCACCATCGCCGCCTCGCTGGCCAGGGTCAGCGCCGCCGACAGCCGCTTGATCTGGCGAAAATAACGCGCCGTCGGCCCGTCGACCGGCGAGCCCGACAGCCGCCCGAAGGTCCAGGACCGCCCGATCGCCCTGACGAGCGTCATCATGGTGAAGCCGGCATGCCGCCACACCACCTCGTCGAACTCGACGATCGCCCGCTCGCGATCGGCATCCTGCGCGATCTCGATCTCCTGCTGCAGGAAGGGGTGGCAGCGCAGCGATCCCTGGCCATAGATCATCAGCGAGCGCGTCATGATGTTGGCGCCCTCGACCGTGATGGCGATCGGCGCTGCCCGATAGGCGGAGCCGAGATAGTTCTTCGGCCCGTCGATCACCGCTTTGCCGGAATGCACATCCATGGCGCCATTGACCGAGCGGCGCATGCCTTCGGTGGCGTGATATTTCATGATCGCCGAGATGACTGCCGGCTTCTCGCCCTGGTCGATGGCCTCGAGCGTCAGCCGCCGCGCCGCATCGAGCCGGTAGGTGTCGGAGGCAATGCGCCCCACCACCTCCTGGATGCCTTCGAAGCGCGACACCGGCAGATTGAACTGCTCGCGGATCCGCGCATAGGCGCCGCTCGAGAAGGCCGCGACCTTCATCGCTGCGACCGACATCGCCGGCAGCATGATCCCGCGCCCGGCGGCGAGTGCGGTCACCAGCATCTTCCACCCCTGGCCGACCCGCTCCTGGCCGCCGATGATCCAGTCCATCGGCACGAACACGTCGCGTCCGACATTGGGGCCGTTGGGAAACGCCTGCAGGCCCGGATAATGCCGCCGCCCGATCTCGACGCCAGGTGTCCTGGCCGGCACCAGCGCCACGGTGATGCCGAGATCCTCCTGATCACCGAGAATATGGTCTGGATCGTAGAGCCGGAAGGCGAGGCCGAGCACGGTGCAGATCGGCCCGAGCGAGATGTAGCGCTTCGCCCAGTTGACCCGCATGCCGAGGGTGCGCTTGCCGTCGACCTCGCCCCAGGTGACGACGCCGCGGTCGGTCATCGAGGCGGCATCCGAGCCGGCATCGAGGCTGGTCAGCGCGAAGGCCGGGATCTCCCGACCGTCGGCCAGCCGCGGCAGCCAGTAATTCTTCTGCTCCTCGGTGCCGAACAGCATCAAAAGCTCGCCCGGCCCGAGCGAGTTCGGCACGATCACCGCCACCGCCGCCGATGGACCGCGCGAGGCGATCTTCTGCACGATTTCGGAATTGGCGGTGGCCGAGAAGCCCTTGCCGCGATAGTCCTTGGGTATGATCAGGC
>JBKOZY010000310.1:0-5152 GCA_046726135.1 Pseudomonadota bacterium
GAGCTCGAGCGCCTGCACGACTCCCGCTTCGTCGGTGCGGCTCGACAGCACCACCACCGGCACATCGATCCCGCCGCTGCGCAGATCTTTGAGAAGGTCGAGGCCATTGCGATCCGGCAGGCCGAGATCGAGCACGATGAGATCGGCCTTCTCGCTCTTGAGATAGGCCTCAGCCTGCCCGGCATCCGCCGCCTCGGCTATCGCATAGTCCTGCGTCGCGAGCCCGGTCTTGAGCAACCGGCGGATCGGCGGCTCGTCATCGACCACGAGGATCTTGACCGCAGGCGCGCTCATGCAACCTCCTCGAGCTGCGGCGCGTCGGTCGGCACCGGCAGCCTGATGGTGATCATGGCCCCGGAGCGATCGGAGCGATTGGCCGCCTCGATGGTTCCGCCCATCGCCTCGATGAAGCCGCGGCAGATCGGCAGGCCGAGCCCGGTGCCCGCCCGCACCCGATCGCCTTTCCGCACCCGGTAGAATTTGTCGAAGATCCGCTCGACATCCTCCGGCGGGATGCCGTCACCCTCATCCAGGATCTGCAGCGCCACCTTGCCCTCGCTCTGCCAGGCGCGCAGGCGGATCGTCGAGTTCACCGGCGCATATTTCGCGGCATTGTCGAGAATGTTGAACAGCACCTGCTCGAACAGCACCGCATCCAGCTTCAGCATCGGCAGCGTGCCGGCGATCTCCACCTCGAGCCGATGCTGCGCCAGCACCTTGCTCGCGCGCTGCAGCGCACTGCCGACAATCTCACCGACATCGTGCAGCGCCCCTTGTGGCTCGATGGCACCCGACTCGATCCGCGTCATGTCGAGGAGATTGGCGATGAACCGATTGAGCCTGTCGGCCTCCTCCTGCACCGTTGAGACGAGATCGCGCTTGGCCGCCTCGTTCAGGACATTGCTGAAATCGCGCAGCGTGCCCGCCGCGCCGATGATCGCCGCGAGCGGTGTCTTGAGATCGTGCGAGATCGAGGTGAGCAGCGCCGAGCGCAGCCGGTCGGCTTCCAGCGCCAGCTTCGTGCGGTCGGCATCGGCGGCAAGGCGCACCCGGTCGACCGCCAGCGCTGCCTGGTCGATCAGCGCATCGAGCAGCCGCTGTTGCTCCGGCGTGAGAAGCGGTCCCTCCTTGTCGCTGTCGATGCCGACCACGCCGACGACACCGCGGCCGGTGCGCATCGGAATGAACAGACGCTTGGCGCCCGGC
Source organism: Pseudomonadota bacterium (assembly GCA_046726135.1). Lineage (GTDB taxonomy): Bacteria > Pseudomonadota > Alphaproteobacteria > Rhizobiales > Aestuariivirgaceae > DATAFF01. The sequence goes on from JBKOZY010000310.1 coordinate 1,207, forward strand.
AAGGTGTCGCTGCCGCGGCCTGCCGTCCGGTTGTTCTCGAACGCCCATTTGGCGGCGGCGACATCGGCTTCATCGAGCGTGTCCTCCGGCGGATAGCCGGTCCTGACCGTCAGCTCGTCGCCCTCGGCGATCAGGATCACCACCTGCATCTTCAACATCGAGGCGACCTGAAAGGCGGTGGCCCACAGCACATCGTCGAGCGTGCCGATGCCGGCCAGCTTGCGGCTGAACAGATAAAGATCCTCGGTGGTCTTGGCGCGCTGGCGCGCCACCAAGGCCTGGCTGCGCACCCGAGCGGTCAGATTGCTGGCAATGAAGGCGATCACCAGGAAGAAGAACAGCGCGACGACATTCTCCGTCTCGGCGATGGTGAAGGTGTAGAGCGGCGGCAGGAAAAAGAAGTTGAACGCCAGCATGCTGATGATCGAGGCGTAGAGCGCCGGCATCAGCCCGTAGGTGATGGAGCTCGCCAGCACCGCGGTCAGAAACACGAGCGCGACGTTCTGCACCGCCAGAACTTCGTCGAGAATCATGCCGCAGCCGAGAGCGACCGCGACGAAGGCGGTGCTCCAGGCATAGGGCAGGATATCGGCCCGCCCCGATTCCAGCCGCGCTGCCGTTCTGTTCGACAACGCAGTGTCGGGATCGCGAGGTGCAACGACATGCACGCTGATCGTACCCGCCCGCCGCATCAGCTCGTGCGTGACCGACCCTTGAACGAGCTCGGCAATGCGCGACTTTCTCGATTTGCCGATGACGATGTGGGAGACATTGTTGGCTTCCGCGTAGCGCATGATCTCTTCCACCGGATCGTGTCCGGGAACAATCGCCGTCTCAGCGCCCAGCTGCTCGGCCAGCCGCAGCGTGTTGGAGATCCGGTCGCGCTCTTCCTCGCTGAACCGCAGTGAGCGCGTGGTCTCGACGTGAAATGCCGTCCACGGCGCCCGCAGCCGATCGGCCATGCGGCGGGTGTAGCGCACCAGCGACGCGCCGCCGGGCCCCTCGTCGATGCACACCATCACCCGGTCGCCGGCCGGCCACGGCCCCGAGATGGCATGCGCCTGCATATGCGACAGCAGCTGCTCGTCGACCCGCTGTGCCGTCCGCCGCAGCGCCAGCTCGCGAAGCGCCGTCAGGTTTCCCGGCGAGAAATAATGATCGAGCGCCCGCCGCGCCGTCTGCGGCACATAGACCTTGCCTTCCTTGAGGCGCTGGATCAGATCGTCCGGCGTGATGTCGATGACCTCGATATCGTCGGCGCGATCGATGATCGAATCGGGCACGGTCTCGCGAACCCGCACCGAGGTGATCTGCGCGACGATATCGTTCAGGCTTTCGATGTGCTGGATATTGACCGTCGTGTAGACGTCGATGCCGGCCGCCAGCAGCTCCTCGACGTCGCGATAACGCTTCGGGTGGCGGCTTCCCGGCGCATTGCTGTGCGCCAGCTCGTCGACCAGCACGATCTCGGGGCGCCGGCGCAGAATGGCGTCGAGATCCATCTCGTCGAGAGTCGCTCCCTTATAGGCGACCCGCCGCCGCGGGATGATCTCGAGATCATCGAGCAGCACCTGCGTCTCCTTGCGCCCATGGGTTTCGACCACGCCGACGACGATATCCACCCCCTCCTGGCACTTGGCGCGGGCCGACTGCAGCATCTCGAAGGTCTTGCCGACTCCGGGTGCCGCCCCGAGGAAGATCTTCAGCCGCCCCTGTTCCTCGCGCTGGGCGTTCTCCAGGAGCGCCTCGGGCGAAGGTCGCTTGTCATGGTTTCGGCGGTTCTCAGCCATTGACCTCGACAGTTTTCGAAACCGGTATTCTTGTCAACTCGTCACCTGATCGAGCGCCAGGTTCAGCAGCAGCACATTGACCCTCGGTTCACCCAGCACACCGAGGACACGTGGCTCGATTTGCGCCTCGATGAGCTGGCGCAGCCGCTCCTCCGAAAGGCCGCGCGCTTTGGCGATGCGCGGCACCTGGAAGAAGGCGGCCTCCGGCGAGATGTCCGGATCGAGGCCGCTAGCCGAGGTGGTGACGAGATCGATCGGCACGGGCCGGGAGGGGTTCTCCTGCTTCAGCCGGTTCACCTCTTCCTCGACACGGGTCGCCAGCGCCTTGTTGGTCGGCCCGAGATTCGACCCCATGGAATTGGCCGCATTATAGGGTTGAACCACCGATTTCGCAGGATCCGCCGGATCGGGCCCGGTGGTGACCGACGGGCGGCCGTGGAAATAGCGCTCGCTCTTGAACTCCTGGCCGATCAGCGCCGAGCCGACGATCTTTCCGTCGCGCTCGATCAGGCTGCCCTGAGCGTTTTTCGGAAAGAGCGTGACCGCGATGCCGGTCATCGCCAGCGGATAGGCAAGGCCAGTGATCAGCGTCAGTGCAATCAGCAGCATGATGGCCGGGCGAATTTCATTCAGCACGAGATGTCTCCTTCACGCGAGGCCCAGGGCGCCGATCGCGAGGTCGATCGCCTTGATGCCGACAAAGGGCAGGATGATGCCGCCAAGGCCATAGATCAGCAGGTTGCGGCGGAGCAGCGGCCCTGCCCCGATCGGACGGTAGGCCACGCCTTTGAGAGCAAGCGGGATCAGCGCCACGATGATCAGGGCATTGAAGATGATGGCCGACAGGATCGCGCTTTCGGGCGTGGCCAGCCGCATGACGTTCAGCGCTTGCAGCTGTGGGTAGAAGGCGAGGAACATCGCCGGGATGATGGCGAAGTACTTCGCGACATCGTTGGCGATCGAGAATGTCGTCAGCACACCGCGGGTCATCAGCAGCTGCTTGCCGATCTCCACGATCTCGATGAGCTTGGTCGGATTGGAGTCGAGATCGACCATGTTGCCCGCCTCGCGCGCCGCCTGGGTGCCGGTATTCATCGCCACTCCGACATCGGCCTGCGCCAGCGCCGGCGCGTCGTTGGTGCCATCGCCGCACATCGCCACGAGCTTGCCGTTCGCCTGCTCCCGGCGGATGAGCTTGAGCTTGTCCTCGGGCGTGGCCTGGGCAAGGAAATCGTCGACGCCAGCTTCGGCGGCGATGGCTGCCGCGGTCGTTGGGTTGTCGCCGGTGATCATGATGGTGCGGATGCCCATGCGACGAAGCTCGGCGAAGCGCTCGCGAATGCCGCCCTTCACCACATCCTTGAGGTGGACGACGCCGAGCAGCCTGCCATTCTTGATGACGGCAAGCGGCGTGCCGCCGGTCCTGGCGATGGTCTCGGCGATCGCCTTGACCTCGCGCACCGCCTCCTCGCCAAGCTCGGGCCGCGGCAGGCCGTTGAAATAGTTGAGAACCGAATCGACGGCGCCCTTGCGCACCGAGGATCCGCCGACCTCGACGCCGCTCATCCGGCTCTGCGCCGTGAAAGGTATGAAGCTGGCATTGAGCTCGGCAAGGTCGCGGCCCCGGAGCCCATGCTTGTCCTTGGCCAGCACCACGATCGAGCGGCCTTCCGGCGTCTCGTCGGCAAGCGAGGCAAGCTGTGCCGCGTCAGCGAGTTCCTGCTCGGTCACGCCGCGCAACGGCTTGAATTCGGCGGCTTGGCGGTTGCCCAGCGTGATCGTGCCGGTTTTGTCGAGAAGCAGCGTATCGACGTCGCCGGCGGCCTCGACCGCGCGACCCGATGTGGCAAGCACGTTGAACCGGACCAGCCGATCCACCCCGGCAATGCCGATCGCCGACAGCAGCGCGCCGATCGTCGTCGGAATGAGCGTCACGAACAGCGCCACGATCACCACGATCGGAATGGCGCCATGGGCATAGGCGGCAAAGCTCGGAATGGTCGCGGTGGCAAACACGAGGATGATGGTGAGCCCGGCGAGCAGGATATTGAGCGCCACCTCGTTCGGCGTCTTCTGGCGCTCGGCACCTTCGACCAGCGCGATCATCCGGTCGAGAAACGTCGAGCCCGGCGCCGCCGTGATCCGGACCTTGATCC
>JBKOZY010000311.1:0-3447 GCA_046726135.1 Pseudomonadota bacterium
GGGTGGGATGGGCGGCCGACAGGTAATCCATGTCGAACCATTCGCCATTGGAGGTCATGCGGCGGTGAAATTGCGGTCCGTACCATGAGGCCTGGCCGACCTTGTCATAGCTCGGATCCTCACGCGGATGATATTTCCAGCCGGCGACCTCATAAGGCTCTCCGATCAAATACTTGCCACCGCCTTTTGGGAGGGGTCCCGAACCCGGATAGACCGGGCTGCCGACACCGGCAAAGGGGTTACGCTTGGCGGGACCGGACGAGCAGCCATTGAGCAAGGCTGCGGCAATCAGCAGGACCACCACGCCGAGAGATTTCCACCACAGCCCACGCACGCCGACCCACGCTCCTCACCCCGCCCCCGATCCTGCGGGGCGCATGCACAGACGATTGTCCGCAATGGGTTAATAGGCGATTGAGGATGTTGGTTAACGATGCCGGAGGCGATCGTTCAGGGCTGTGTTGCCGGTGCCGTGGTTGCAGGCGCCGCCGCGGTCGGCGATGGCGCGGCAGCCGCTGGCGGCTCGGCTGGGCTGGTCGGCAGGCCGCTGTCGGATTTCGGCGTGCTGGTCGGCGCCGGTTGCGGCGCTGTAGCAGGCGAGCCCGTGGTGAGCGCGCCCGCGGCATCGGCGGTGTCAGGCACGGCAACGCCGAGACGACGCAGATTGTCGCGCGCGAGCTGGTTTCCCTTCTGCGCCGCCTTTGTGTACATCTCGATGGCCTTGTTCTTGTCCGTGCGGGTTCCCCAGCCCATCTCGTACATGCCGCCGAGATTGTTCATGGCGAATACATCATCGCCTTTCGCGGCCTGAGAGAAATAATCGAAGGCACGGTTGAGATCGCGGGTGATGCCCTTGCCGTTGAGGTACATGAGACCGAGATTGTTCTGCGCGCCGGAATGGCCACCGGCGGCCGCCTTGCGGTACCATTCGGCGGCCTTGGTCTGATCGGCAGTAACGCCGCTGCCCTTCTCATAGGAATAGGCCGTCCAGTATTGCGACTCCAGATGGCCTGCCTGCGCTGCCGCCTCATAGAGCTTGACGGCGGTCTCGGGACTTTTCTTCACGCCGTCGGCGCCGTTGTGAACGATTCGCGCCAGCCTGAACTGGGCGTCGAGATTGCCGAGCTGCGCTGCCTTGCGATACCACTGGGCGGCCTTCAGCACGTCCTGATGCTGCCCTTCCTTGCCATCCTCGAAAGCGCGCGCGATGGCAAACTGCGCCTCGTCGTCGCCCGCCTTTGCCAGCTTTTCCTTCTTGTCGAAACTCAGGGTGTCTAGAGTGGATTGGGCCAGAACCGGGCCCTGAAGAGACAACAGGATGAGCGAGCCGAGAAAGGCCCACCCGCACAGCCGGGGGTACGTCGTTACCAGCAACATGTCCTTTCCGGCTTGCCTGCCGGGCCTCTTAGGTTGCAGTGGTTCACAAAACCATCGTGCGAGTTCTTATGCCATAACTTTGGTTGCGACATTACCGTTTCATTAATCAAAGTAGGGGGAGCAACATGGAAGACAAGAGCGAAACCAGCTCTCCAACCGAAGATCAGGGCGAAGTTGTGGCGCAAAGGCCGCAAATGCCCTGGCTTGACCATTATCCACCCGGGATCGACTGGGCGGCAGACATAGAACCTCGGAGCCTGGTTGCTTTGTTCGATGACGCTGTCCAAGAGAACAGCGATCGCGTCTGCATCGATTTCTTCGGCGCCCGAACACGTTACCGCGATCTTGGTCGCGACGTGTCGCGCCTCACCGCAGCGCTGCAGCGACGCGGCATCGGCAAAGGCCACCGGGTCGGCCTGTTGCTGCCGAACTGTCCCGGCTATGTCATCGCCTATTTCGCAATCCTCAAAGCCGGCGCCGTGGTGGTCAATCTCAATCCGCTGCATGCCGCCGAGGAGCTGTCGGCGCTGGCGGCCGACTCGGGCGTTGCCGCCGTCGTCACCCTCGATCTCACGGCGCTGCATGAGAAGGCCGCGGCATTGCTGCGGTCGGGAAGCGTGTCGCAGCTCATCGTGGCGTCCTTTGCGCAACAGCTTCCCTTCCTTAAGCGCCTGATGTTCCGCCTGTTTCGTCGGCGTGACATCGCCAAGACCGGGAGACGACGGCGCGGCCGCGTGCTGTCCTTCGAGACATTGCTGCGCGAGAGGCGGGCGCCCAGGCCCGTGGTCATCGATCCGCAGGAGGACGTGGCGCTGTTCCAATATACCGGCGGCACCACCGGCCGACCGCGGGCTGCCATGCTGACGCATGCCAATCTCACTGCCAATGTTCAGCAGATCCTGCACTTTGTCGGCGGTCGCGAGCCAGGCAAGGATCGGATTCTCGGCATATTGCCGCTGTTTCATGTGTTCGCGATGACGGCGGTGATGAACCTTGGGATCGCCATCGGCGCGATGATGATCCTGATGCCGAAATTCGACGTGGCGAGCGCGATCGCGATTCTGCGGCGCAAGCAGCCGACGATACTGCCGGGCGTCCCCACCTTGTTCACCGCTCTCCTGCAATCGTCGCGACTTCGTCGCAGCGATCTCGAATCGCTGTCCTTCGGCATCTCGGGCGGCGCTTCGCTTGCCACCGAGTTGCGCAACCGCTTTCAGCAATTCTCGGGATGCCGGCTGGTGGAGGGCTACGGTCTTTCCGAGACATCGCCGGTCGTCACTTTGAATCCGTTGAACGGCACCGAGAAGGACGGCTCGATCGGGCAGCCGCTGCCGCGCACCATCATTTCGATTCGAAATCTCGATGATCCGAGACGCGAGATGCCGCTCGGCGAGCCGGGCGAAATCTGCGTCAAAGGTCCGCAGGTGATGAAGGGTTATTGGAACCGACCGGAAGAGACGGAAGCGGCTTTCATCGACGGGTTTCTGCGGACCGGCGATGTCGGCTATGTGGACAAGGACGGGTTCGTCTTCATCATCGATCGCATCAAGGACCTGATCAATGTCTCGGGGTTCAAGGTCTATCCGCGGCAGGTCGAGGAGGCGATCTACAGCCACCCCGCGGTGTCGGAGGTGACGGTGATCGGGGTGCCCGATCCCTATCGCGGCGAGGCGCCAAAGGCGTTCGTCAAGCTGAAGGAAGGACACGAGCTGACACAGGAGGCGCTGATGCGCCACCTGTCGAGCAAGCTCTCACGAATGGAGATCCCGTCAGCGATCGAATTTCGCGACAGCCTGCCGAAGACGCTGATCGGCAAGCTGTCGAAGAAGGAGCTCAGAGCGGAGTGAAGCTCAAGCTCTACTGCTGCTGGCTCTGCTGCTGGTTCTGCTGCTGACTCTGCTGCGGGACCCGCGGCCAGACCTGTGTGCGACAAAGGAACGCGAGGCAGCCTTCGACTTCCATTGAAGTGTCGTTTGGCCGAAGATACACGCTATAGGTGTGACCGTCCTCGGGATTGTAGACGTTGCCCTCCCATTGATCCTCTCGGTCGGAGGACGGTTTGAGCTCCGA
>JBKOZY010000312.1:0-7896 GCA_046726135.1 Pseudomonadota bacterium
ACAATGCCCTCATGGCTCTCGGCATTGTTTCCGAGCCGGTGATGTGGCTCCTCTACAACCCACCCTCGGTCGTGCTGACGCTCACGAACTTCCTGTTTCCCTTCGCCATGCTGCCGATCGCTGCTTCGATGCGGGGGATCCACGACAGCGAGCTTGAATCGGCCCGCGATCTCGGTGCGCCCTTCACGGCGATCCTGTTCGACCATGTGATCCCCCGCTGCAGGACCGGAATCACGACCGGTTTCGCGTTGTGTTTCCTCATTGCTTGTGGCGACTGGGTCACGCCGGTGCTGGTCGGTGGACGCATGACGATGCTCGGGAACCTGATCGCGGCGCAATTCGGCGAGTTTCTCAACTCGCCGCTCGGTGCGGCGATGTCGTTCTCGTTGCTTGCCGCAGCATTTCTGGTGGTGCTGACCTTCTCGCAAATCATGCGGATCTTCGACTGGAGATGATAGGGCGATCGCATATATGGGTAGGCGTGGCGGCGCTGTTCTTCATCTTCCTGCTGCTGCCGCTGCTGCTTGTGGTGCTGTTCGCCTTCACCAACCGCGCACTGACCAATTTCCCGATCGATGAGCTGTCGCTGCGGTGGTGGCGTGCGATGCTGGAGCATCCGCAATTCGCGCCCTCGCTGCGCCGCAGTCTGACCATTGGCGGCAGCGTGGCGCTGGTCTCGGCGGTGGTCGGCACCGCCGCAGCGGCTGGACTGGCGCGCTTGCCGCGTCGCGGGGCAACATCTCTGCTGGCGGTGCTGAGCCTCCCGATGATGCTCCCGCCGCTCGTGCTCGCGGTGTCGCTTGCCACCTTTTATGTGAGTCTCGGCATGCAGCTTAACCTGTTTACGGTGACCGCCAGCCACATTCTGCTGACTCAGCCTTTCGTCATACTTGTCGTCTATGCCCAGCTCCGAGACTTCGATATCCGGATCCTCGAAAGTGCTCGTGATCTCGGGGCATCGCCGCTCGAAGCGTTCGCCACCATCACGTTACCGATCATTGCCCCGACGGTGCTCGGAGCCGCGCTCCTTGCTGTTGCCATCTCTTTCGACGATTTCGTGATCACTTTCTTCACGATCGGCAGCGGCAACACTCTGCCAACGCTGATCTGGGGCATGATGCGCTCCTCCGTCACACCGATGGTCAATGCCATCGGCACTCTAATCCTGGCGGTGACGATCATCTCCACTTTGCTCGGACTGTCGCTGACACGCTACCGTGGATGAAGGATCGATGAACACCAACAAGGTCAAGCAAAGGCTCGAATTCGGCGAAGTCGCAGTCGGTCCCTATATTGGTGAGTTCTATACTGCCGGCCTTGCAAGCATCGTTGCGTCGTGCGGCGCCGATTTCGTAATCTTCGACTATGAGCATAGTGGCTGGGGTCCGGAAACCCTTCGGACGCAACTGGCGCTGGCCCGCGGCGCGGGACTGGTACCGATTGTCAATTCTCCCGGCGAGAAATTTGAAAGGGAGGGGCTGCTGCTCGATATGGGTGCGATGGGACTCATGGTGCCGCATGTGCGAACCGCCGAGCAGGCCGAAGAGATAGTTGAAGCGACACGCTACCCACCGCGAGGCAATCGCGGCGGTGCTTTCGGGATTGCTCATGACTCCTATCAAGCACGGGAGATCGGCAAGACGATAGCCGATGCGAATGATTCGATCCTGATCATTGCCAAGCTGGAGTCGCGGCAGGCGATCGACAATGCCGGAGCAATTCTGTCCGTTCCCGGCATCGACGTGGCGCTGGTCACGGCATTCGACCTGGCGCTCGACATGGGGCTCGGGGCGCACGTCGATCATCCGGATATCACCGCCGCCATGACCAAGGTGCGCGACATTTGTCAGGGGCTGGGAAAGGTCCCAGGTTGTGCGGCATTCACACCGGATATCGCGCGCCGGAGGGTGGCCGAGGGCTACCGCTTTATCCAATATTCCTGGGATATCGGGCTTCTCCAAGAAGGATTGACCGCGGGCATTGCCGCCGTCCGCGGCAGTTAGGTCACTGCCGAAATTCCGAGATCCTGCGCATAGGCGAAAAGCGCCGGCAGGCCACCGGTATGCACGAAGACGACGTTGGCGCCTTGCGAGATTGTACCCTGACGGGCATGACCGATCAGACCTGCCATGCCCTTGCTGGTGTAGACAGGGTCAAGCATTATGCCCTCGGTTCGGGCGAGCAACATCAGCGCTTCGCGCCCAGCATCGGAGACAATGCCATAGGCTTCGCCGATATATCCGTCATCAACGATAATGTCGCCAGGGTCGAATCGGACGTCCAGACCAAGACGTCCGGCGCAAGCTGTCGCGATGCGTGCGATCTCCTCGGCGCGCCCTTCCGGATAGACGATCGGACTGATAGATACCACTCGGGCCGGCAAGCCGAGCGCCTTGACACCAACATTGAGGCCGGCGGGCGACATTTCCGAACCGGCGACGTAAATGTGGTCGAGCGTTCTTCCCATGACCGCGAGCTGCCGAACGATCTCGACCACGGCCTCGACATAGCCAAGCGCGGCCAAGGATTGTGTGCCGAGCTCGAAGGAGGAGATCAGAAAGGGCTTGCGGCCTTGCGCCCGCAATTCGTTCGCCTTGGCTTCCAGATAGGGCTGCAGCTCTTCATCGAGAACATTGAGGATCGTCACGTCCGCGCCCATGATCCGGTCAAGCAGCAGGTTTCCTTGCAGCATCGGTCCCTTTACGCCATGTGCCAGCACCAGCGACACGTCCAGGCCGAATTTGCGCGCGGCGGCAGTGATCTGGCGACACCAGTTGGATTGCGTATAGGCGCCGGCTACGACAATGTCGGCGCCGCTGCGAAGCACCTCGCCAAAGACGAATTCGAGTTGGCGGGTTTTGTTGCCGCCGAAGGCTAGCCCGGTCAGATCATCGCGTTTGACCAGCACATTGATATTGCCGAGCGCCTTGGAAAATCGCGGACAGACTTCGAGTGGGGTTGGTAGGTGGGCCAACGGAACGCGAGGGAATTGCGCCAGTCGATCAGCGAGCGCTTCGATGGTGAGGTGAAGTTGCGCCATCAGCCGAACTCGCTTTCCGGGATGCCGACACTGCCGGTGTCGTAGATGGCAAACACGCTGCCCGACCAGAATCGTCCGGCACGGTCGCACTTGCCATCGTTAAAACGTAGACCCGGCGCATCGGAGCCGAGCTCGAATAATGCCTCGCGGCGACCCGAATCGATGTCGAGGGCGAAGATGCCGCTGCGCATGCCGGCGACCAGCCCGCCGCCGCGACGGAAGGCGATTGAGCCGATTGCTTCCGGCATGACCCATTGTGTGCAGTGCCGTCTCTCAAACGCAAGTCTGTAGAGGCTCTGTGCAATGACATCGACCCAATAGAGCGCACCTTCAGAAACGCTCCAGAGCGGCGACTCGCCGACCAGGTCCTGGTGTTCGATAATGCACTCGATTCGCGGCATCTCACATCACCAGGATCGTCTGATTGTCGGGTGTCCAGGACAACGACACTTCTTCGCCGCGGCTCATCGGCGGCGAGGATCCGGGGTTCACCTGAACCATGATCGGCGAGAGCCCTGCGACATCCACGGAATAGCGGATGTGAGCCCCCATGAAGATCATGTCGCCAATCCGGCCGCGCAATGTGCACTCGCCGTTGGGCTGCGGGCAATTGATCGCAATCGACTCAGGCCGCACCACCACCATCACCGAGGACTCCGGCCCTTCGGAGCGAAAGCGCGCGCCGGCTTCTAGGGTGACCATCCCCGACCTGCGTGTGCCCTTCAGAATGTTTGCATCGCCCACGAAAGCTGCCACGAAGGCGCTTCTCGGTCGCCGGTAGACATCCTCGGGAGAGCCTACCTGGATCATCTCACCCTGGTGCATGACACCCAGTCGATTGGCCAGGCTCATCGCCTCGCCCTGATCGTGAGTGACGAACACGAATGTCCCGCCAATGTCGCTGTGGATGCGGCGCAGCTCCTCCTGCATCGCCTGGCGAAGCTTGAGGTCAAGCGCGGCCAAGGGCTCATCGAGTAGCAGGACGGGCGGGCGCATGATCAGTGCTCGCGCCAGGGCGACACGCTGCTGTTGGCCGCCTGAGAGCTCCTGCACCATGCGGGATTCGAGCTCCTCGAGATGGACGAGCGCCAGTGCTTCCCTGGTACGCTCGGCGATTTCCCGTTTGGGGAGCTTGGCGATGCGCAAGCCATAGGCGACGTTCTGCTTCACCGTCATATGCGGGAACAGACCATAGCCTTGGAACACCATATTGGTCGGGCGTCGCTCCGGACCGAGCGCCGTGACATCTTTTCCGGCGATCTCGATCGTGCCGGAGGTTGGTTCGACGAAGCCGCCGATCATGCGCAGAAGCGTTGTCTTGCCGCAGCCGGACGGCCCAAGGATCGCGAAGAAATCGCCGCGATGGATCTCCAGATCGACCGGCTTGACCGCGGACGTCCTGCCAAACCACTTCGAGACATTCCGCAAACGAAGAAGCGCGTCCATCAAAATCCGCGTTCGTAGCTATCCTATGCCGCCTTGTATCTAACCGGCAGTGTGGGCCGGTTGGCGAGGGCGTGGCGGACGATCACTTCCACTTCCTGACGTTCTCTACCCTCGAGCGGCAGCCGCGGTGGCCGGGTCAGCGCCGAGCCACGGCCGACCAGATGCTCGCAAAGCTTGATGCATTGGACAAGGTCAGGACGAGCGTCGAGATGAAGAAGCGGCATGAACCAGCGATAGAGCGGCATCAGATCCTCGTAACGGCCTTCACGAGCCAGGCGGAACAATGCCTCGCCCTCCTGTGGGAAGGCGTTCGATATGCCCGAGACCCAGCCGACAGCCCCCATGAGCACGCTCTCGACAACCACGTCGTCAAGACCAGCGAACATGATGAAGCGATCGCCGACGCTGTTTCTCACATCGGTGAATCGGCGGGTGTCCCCCGAGGAATCCTTGAAGGCGACGATGTTGTCGCAATCCGCGAGATCCGCCAGGATCGCAGGGCTGACGTCGGTGCGATAAATCGGCGGGTTGTTGTAGACCATAACCGGCAGATGGGTTGCCTTGGCGACACTGCGGAAATGCATGGCCGTCTCATGCGGTTTCGAAGAATAAACAAGTGCCGGCATCACCATCACGCCATCGACCCCGGCGCGCGCTGCTTCGGCGATCATCTCGGCAGCAAACGGTGTGGTGTATTCGGCAATGCCTGCCAGCACTGGGACGCGCTTTCCGGCGGCGTCGCAGGCGGCCTCGATGACTGCCACCTTCTCCTGACGCGTCAGGCTGCAATTCTCGCCGACCGTGCCGCAAACGATGAGACCGGCCGCGCCATCTCGAACCAGGGCCGTCAACACTCGATGGGTGGCAGTCACATCCAAGCTGAAGTCCGGTTTGAATTGCGTCGTGACCGCTGGAAAGACACCTTGCCAAGTCACTCGAGCCGTCATGTCCACCTCCTGACATCTGCAAGATCGTAGATTGTATACAAATCTTATGTCAATATCGGGCCACCGCAAATGATTACGGACGTCCTATGAACTCGCCCATTGCCGCTGCCGGAATAACCAAGGGACTGGCGCATCGGACGCTGGCCGCCGCTACGGCCGAGGAGCTGCGCCGCCGCATTCTCACCGGCAGCTTTCCAGCGGGTTACCAGCTTCGGCAGGACGCGCTCGCGTCGGAGTTTGGGATCAGTCGTATTCCGTTGCGCGAGGCCTTGCTGCAGCTCGAAGCCGAGGGGCTGATCAAGATCATCCCGCACCGTGGGGCGGTCGTGTCGGAGCTTTCAATCGCTGAAATCGAGGAACTTTTCGACCTGCGCACATTGCTCGAACCGTGGCTGTTGCGGGTCTCTGCACCGCGGTTGACTGCGGGCGACTTCACCCGACTCGAAGCCATTCTCGACGAGTACAGTCACGAACTCAGGACGAAAAACGTCATACGCTGGGGCGAGCTCAATACTCAGTTCCATCTCATGCTTTACCAGCACAGCAACCGGCCGCGCACTATGACCATTGTGACTGCGCTGTTGCAGGCCTCGGACCGACACACCCGCCTTCAGCTGACGTATACGGACGGCATGGATCGTGCAGAGAAGGAACATGCCGAGCTGGTCAAGCTTTGCAGCACTCAGCAATTCGACGCGGCATCGGAGCTGCTTGAGGCGCATATCATCAATGTGAAATCCTCGCTGACGCACGCCCTGTCACATCTGAGCCGATAGCCGCTGACGCATGACTTCGGGGAGCACTCGCACCGCTTTTTTCACAGTCGATCTCGACAAGAGCGGCAAGCAGATCGGATTCATCATGATCCCGCACTCGCCGCATGACGACGCCTGGGGTGTCACGCGCGTTCCGATCGCGGTGATCAGAAACGGAAGCGGCCCGACAGTGATCCTAGAAGGCGGTAATCACGGGGACGAATATGAAGGACCGATCGCGATTTGCGAACTTGTTCGCCAGCTTGATCCAGGCGAAATTCAGGGCCGGTTGATTCTGATGCCGGCCAACAACGTGCATGCCGTCGTCGCCGGCACGCGCACGTCACCTGTCGACGGACTGAACTTCAACAGGACCTTTCCTGGCGACCCGCAAGGCTCGATCACTCAGCAGATCGCCGACGTCATGGCGAATCGAAATCCTTCCAACCGGTGACGCGTTTCTCGACCTTCATTCCGGTGGTTCATCTCTCGACATCATTCCAAGTGCTGTCATTGAGCCGACAAATGACGCTGCACTGCATCGGCGAAACATCGCTGCCGCTCAGGCGTTCGACGCGCCGTTAAGCGTAATGATAAGCAACCTTGGCGATCCGCGCACCGCAACAGCCGCTGCCTGTGCCATCGGATTGACCACGATCGGGACTGAACTCGGCGGCGGCGGCACAGTGCGGCCCGACGTCCTGAGTCTTTGCCGGCGCGGCATCAGGAACGTGCTGACGCATCTCGGCGTGTTACCCGGCGATCGGACAAGCGAAGCAAGGTCCTCGGCACGACCGATTTATGAGCTTCCAGGCAGCTCGGCGTTCGTTTATGCGACCGCCGATGGCATCTTCGAGCCCTATCACCCGAATGGTGCCGAGGTTCATACCGGCGAGCCAGCGAGCCGGCGCGGCATCCTGAGGTCCTTCACTACCATGCCGATGGAATTGTCTATGGTAGACGCCAGCCCGGCCGCGTACGACCCGGCAATTGCTGCCTGGTGGTTGCCGCGCCGTGGAAAGGCTCAATCTGAAGCACCAGCTTCGTTCTCGCCGAAGCGCGCCCGGTTCGCAGCGAGGCGCTTGACCCATTGCGGGTGCTGGAGGACGCGTGGCTCGACGATACTAGGGGGCTCGCGTCCTCGCATGACATCGATCACTGCCTGAATCGTGAGTGCGCCACAGCCGGCAATGAGCTCGTCGGTCAACGCAATGCTGTGGGGCGCCAGCACGACATTCTCGAGACTGAGCAGCCGGTCATCGATATCAGGCGGTTCAGGATCGAAAACGTCGAGACCTGCTCCGGCAATCCGCTCGGTCACTAGCATTTCGGTTAACGCCCGCTGATCGACGATCGGTCCACGCGCCGTGTTGATGAGATAAGCTGTCGGCTTCATGAGGGCGAGCCGCCGAGCATTGACCAATCCCCGCGTTGCAGGATTGAGCGGGCAATTCACGGTTACGATATCGCTCGAGCGAAACACCGTGTCGAGATCGACGAGCCGGACCCCGAGCTGATTTGCCGTCGCCGCGCTGACATTGGGGTCGTGGGCAATGAACCTCAACCCGAGCGGTCGCATGATCTTCACCATGGCGCCGCGACGCGCCAGCCTGTCCTTCACGGTCAACCTGCTGGTCAGAGCGAGTATCAGAGCAAGGATTCCGACCGCAACCGGATGGGCCACACCACCCGGCGTGATCACCGTCGC
>JBKOZY010000313.1:0-6057 GCA_046726135.1 Pseudomonadota bacterium
GGATGAGCCCGAGCGGCGAGATCTCCCGGAACGCCTCCTGGCGCACCTGCTCCGGCGTCATCCACACATTCTCATAGGCGAGGTCCATCTCCTCGAGCACGAAATGGGGGGCCATCGATCCCCAGCCCTTGACGTTGTAAAGCTTGTACATGTCCGCCTCTCGGAGACCGCCGCGCCTGAACGAGGCTAGCGCATGACCCCGCCAAAAGACACCCCGACCGCCATGTGCCGCGACTGTCTCGGCGATGTCGATCCTGGCCTGCGGCGGTGTCCCAAATGCCGCAGCCCGCGGCTCTATCGCCACCCTGAGCTCGAGCTCCTCGCCATCGCTCATCTCGATTGCGATGCCTTCTATGCCGCGGTGGAGAAGCGCGACAACCCGGCTCTGCGCGACAAGCCGGTGATCGTCGGCGGCGGGCGTCGCGGCGTCGTCGCCACCGCCTGCTATGTGGCCCGCATTTACGGCGTGCGATCGGCCATGCCGATGTTCCAGGCGCTGAAGCTCTGCCCCGATGCCACCGTCATCCCTCCCGACATGGAAAAATATGCCAATGTCGGGCGCGAGGTGCGAAACCGGATGCTGGCGCTCACCCCGGCCGTCGAGCCCCTGTCGATCGACGAGGCCTTTCTCGATCTCTCCGGCACGGCGCGGCTCCATGGCATGAGCCCGGCTCGGGCGCTCGCCGCGCTGGCGCTCGAGGTCGAAAAAGAGATCGGCATCACCGTCTCGATCGGCCTGTCGCACAACAAGTTCCTCGCCAAGCTCGCCTCCGATCTCGACAAGCCGCGCGGCTTCGCGGCGATCGGCCGATCTGAAACCCGATCCTTCCTCTCAGGCCGGCCGGTGAGCGCCATCCATGGCGTCGGCCGGGTGATGCAGCGCGAGCTCGCCCGCGCCGGCATCACCCGGATCGCCGAGCTCCAGCAGCTGGACAAGCGCGAGCTGACCCGCCGCTTCGGCACCCTCGGCACCAGGCTCTATCACCTCGCGCGCGGCGAGGATCTGCGCGTAGTGTCGAGCGAGGAGGACACCAAGAGCATCAGCGCCGAGACCACCTTCGACCATAACATCGGCAATATCCAGGAGCTCGCCCGGGTGCTGTGGCGCCTGGCCGAGCGCGTGTCGCGGCGCGCCAAGGCTGAGAAGCTCGCCGGGCAGACCGTCACCCTCAAGCTCAAGACCCGTGATTTCCGCCTGCGCACCCGGAGCCGCTCGCTGTCCGATGCAACCCAGCTCGCCCATCGCATGTTCGACGCCGCCTTGCCGCTTCTCGAGCGCGAGGCCGACGGCACGCTGTTCCGCCTGATCGGCATCGGCATCTCCGGCCTGGTGCCGGTCGAGATCGATCCGCCCTACGAGACCCTCGATCTCCGCCTGCGCTCCAAGACCAAGGCGGAGCTGGCGATGGATCAGCTGCGCGCCCGCTTCGGCTCGGCGATCGTCGGAAAGGGGCGAGCGTTTGGCGGCAGATCACAACCGGGTGACGAAAATTCTGAGGATTAGACCCGGTAAAACAACCGGAGGTCCTGCCTGGCGCGAAAATGCTATGGCTGATGTCTGGGCCAACGCCAAAGCGAAACGGTCTGCCGGGGAATGAGATGGGAAGTGGACATAGCATCGAAAGGACGGGGGACACTGTCCGAACCCAGAGAACTGGTCGTCAGCATCACGGGCGGGAGGGAAACCACGAGGCGCTGGTTCATGGCGCGCAGCAAACACGGGGCATGCCCGCGCATCAGCAATTGCGTCACAGCAACGCGCAGCAAACCAGGCCGACACCGGCGAGGCCGAAGCACGTAAGAGCCGAGACCGTCGGCCCGGCCCTGCCATGCTCGCTCACCAACCGCCTTGTCATCGGCAAGGAAGATCGGCCGATGCCGAACATCGCATTCGGCATGGTGAAATATACAAGTCGCTATGAGTCCAACGATCTATCCTTCAAGGACAGATACGACATACCTGTGACCGGGAAGCCCGGGCCCAAGCTCTTGAGGCTGGTCAGGCAGGTGATTGAGGCGGTGATGCGAGTCTACACAGAGCGCTCCATCCATGCCTATGTCGATTCCCGATGGCCCTATACGGTGCTGCTAAGAACCTCTGCGAAGCTCGACTGGACCAAGTTCGTGAAACCATGTCTTGACGACGCTCTCGGGGCTTTCGAAGCCCTGCGCATCTTCGGGCTGACCGAAGGGCAATTCGCGAAGCTGGTCAATGGGCTCGGCAAGGGGAAGGATCCCAACCTGTTCGCCCTGCTTCTCCGTCCCCCGGATCGGCGGATCGAATTTCGTCGTGATTTCCAGGGACATGCCTCGGTGGTGGTCTACGCCGAGAAACCAGACAACGCCTTGGTCAAACATCTGATCACCTGGGTTCTCGAGCTGAGCAGGATCGGCGCCTATGACGCGATCTTCGCCCTGCTCGACAAGCTCGATCTGTCGATGGTCGGGGAGTTCCATGAACTGACGGGGCGCAAGCTGCCACCCTGGCAGGAGATGCTCGTCGACTGCTACCGCCACTTGACCGGGGCTTCGCTCAGGGAGCTGGCGAAGCGGCGTTGGATCAACTTCGACGACCTGATCACCGATCTGAAGACCGAATTGATCATCGGGCTGTGCGAAGCGAAATCCGGTTATTACGACCCGGTGATGGCGGCCAAGGTCATGCTGCGCCAGGCCCGTGCCAATCCCTATTCGGGCGAGCTTGCCACTGGCGACATGGTCATCGAGGCACTGATCGCCACCGGGATCCCGCGCGACCGCCTGGAGCAAGCGCTCGGCAGGCAGAGCGGCAGCTCCGAGGCGCATTGGTGGGGCAAGCTCGAGAGCCGGCTCAAAGATCCGGATGAGGTGGTTATCCGTGACAAGCGGAACGAGGCGCCGGAACGCCTGCTGCCACGCTTTTCCCTGCAGCACAATGGCGGCCAAGAGCGCATGATCCGGCTCCACAACGTCGCGCCGAACTCGCCGATCAAGGGGGTGATCGACTACATCCTTCAGGGGCTGGTGAAAGCTGACTCTCCCGAAAGCGGCACCAAGGTCAGAGCTCTTGAATTCGAAGAAAAGTTCCTGATTTCGTTTTCCCACGATAATGTGGTTCAGACTTCTGCAGCCGCGACCTTGCGCGCCGAATCCATGTTCGGGTCCTTCGCCAACTTTGGAATCCCCGAGGTGAGCGTGGCGGACTTTTTCGCGGGGCATCGCGAGATCGAGACCCCCGACCTGTTTTCGCACGGCCTTGCGAAACTCCTCGCGACGCCCGACAAATCGGGGTTCGGCATCGCCACGTTCTACGACCATTTCGAGGTTGTCGACAAGGGTATCAAGGACGACGAGCAGCGCCTCGAGCGCGCCCAACATTTGAGCGAAACCATCGCCGATCTGGTCTGGTTCGGCCTGCCTGCCGTCGCCAAGACGCTGGTCCCGCTCTTGAGATCCGACCTGCAAAGTCTGTGGCAGGGAGAGCCGCTCGACTGGGACAAGCTCGTGCTTCCTGACCTCCGCGACGTGCTGCAAATTCTGCTCGAGTCACGGTCGTCGCCATTGACGCTTCAAGAAGGCGATGAGCTGGTGCCGCAAGAGCACCATGTTTGGCGCAACGGCATCATACGCTAGACTTCGCGCTCCCCGGCAGCAGCCTGAAGGAGCGAGCCCTTGTCAGAGCGTCCGACGATCCGGATCGAAGCCCGCGCGCTCGAGCGCCTGGCGCGCGACCTCCTGGTCGCCGCCGGTGCCGACGTCCGCCATGCGACCATCGCCGCCGAGCTCTTCGTCGAGGCGGATCTTCACGGGGTCGGCGCTCAGGGCGTCGACTACCTCTATTACGCCATGGATGGCCTGAAGCGCGGGCTGATCGATGGCAACGCTGTCCCGACCGTCGCCCGCGAGACCGCATCCAGCGTGCTGATCGACGGCCATCGCGGGATCGGCCAGGTTGCCGCCCTCCTCGCCGTCGACCTCCTCATCCGCAAGGCGCGCGAGACCGGCACGGCGACGGTGGCCATCGGCAATTCGACCGACATCTTCCGCATCGGCGCTTTCGCCATGCGGCTGGCCGGGGCCGGGCTTATCGGCTTCGTCACCACCTCCGGCCCGCCGCTCGTCCACCCCCATGGCGGGCGCGAGCGCCTGCTCAGCACCAACCCGCTCGCCATCGGCATTCCGCGTCGCGGCGATCCCTTCGTGCTCGACATGGCGACCAGCGCGCTCGCCAGCTCCAGGGCTCGCCAGGCCGCCTATTATGGCGAGGAAGTGCCGCCCGGATCGGGCCTCGACAGCAAGGGCAGGCCCACCAAGGATGCCCGCGCCATCCGCCAGGGCGGCGCGCTCAGCCCGCTCGGCGGCCATAAGGGCTTCGGCCTCGGCCTCGCCATGGGATTGCTGTGCGGGCCGTTGACCGGCTCCGGCATCGGTCCCGAGCTTGCCGGCTGGCAGGCCGAGGGCGAGACCCGCTCGCAGGGCCATTTCCTCTTCGCCATCGATCCGGCAAGCCTGGTCGACCCGCAGGAATTCCTCGACCGCACCGAATGGTATGTCGACGTCATCAAGAGCTCGGCCCTCGCCGAGGGCTATGACGCGATCCATATCCCCTTCGAGCGGTCGGCCGCCGCCGCCCGCCATCAGCGCGAGCATGGCATCGCCATTCTCGACGAGACCTGGCGGGTGCTGCAGCGCCTCGCCGCCGAGAACGGCGTCGCCCTTCCTACGCCAGGGTGAACAGCCGACCGCGTCCGGGGAGCGAGTCGTTCACCCCGGCAAGCCGCAGCGCATCCCAGGCCAGTGCCTGGTTCGAGGTCACCACCGGCTTGCCCAGCGCCTGCTCCAGGGCGGCGACGACCGGCGCGGTGCGCAACCCCGTGCAGGAGATGAAGACCGCCTCGCTGGTCGGATCGTCGATGGCGCGCGCCGCCTTGGCGAGCACGTCGGGCGACAGCCGGTTCATCTCCGGATCGCCGCCGAGATCGAAGGTGGCGCGCCGGGTGATGATGAGCCCCTCCGCCTCGAAGAAGCTGGCGACCAGTTCAGCGGTGCGGGGCAGGTACGGCACGAGCAGGTTGATGCGCCGCGCCCCGAGCCGTTTCAGCCCTTTGGCGCCCGCCTCGATCGGCGTCGCCACGGCGATGCCGGGCCGCGACCGCCAGATCGCCGCGCGGACCGCTGCAACCCCGACCGCCACCGTGCCCGAGGTGCAGCTGAACCCGATGACGTCGAGCCGCGAGCCGGGAACCAGGAGCCGCGTCCCCTGCTCCAGATGCTCGCCGAGCTTGGCGAGCGATTCAGGCGTTGCCACCGGCGAGCTCTGAATCCGGGTGGAGAACATGGCGACGCCGGGTGCGGCAAGAAAGGCCTCGGTGTCGAGCGTGCCGATCCGATCGGTGGCGAGCGCCAGCAGGCCGATCGAGGCCCGTTCGCCCACCCCTTGATCGAACTCCGGTGACAGTCGTTCCCAACGATCGGATGCGGTGTCCATGGCCGTGCTCCTGTGTCCCTCAGCGCTTGATGACGATCTCGGCAGGAAGCGTCGACAGCCGCCGGCAGCCGGTCTCCGTCACCTCGATCGATTCCGAGAAGCCGATGCCGAACTCCCGGTATTTGAGGCAGAGCAGCGGCATATGGAAGGTCATGCCCGCGACCATCGGTCGGTGCTCCTCTTGGCGCAACGAGATGATCTCGCCCTCTCCCCAGTCCGGCGGGTAGTTGATGCCGATCGAATAGCCGAGCCGGTTGCGGTGATAGCTGCCAAAGCCGGCCTTGGTCGTGATGGCGCGCGCCGCCGTGTCGGCCTCATGCGGCGTCACCCCGGGCTTGATGACCTCGAGCGCCACATTGAGCGCGTCGATGCAGGCCTTGGCGGCATCGATCCATTCGCTCTTGAGCGAGCCGAGGAAGATCGTCCGCATCAGCGCCGCGCAATAGCGATGCTGCGAGGTGGAGATCTCGAAATACATCACATCGTCGCGCTTGAGCCGGTTGTTGCCGCCGGTCTGATGCGGCAGGCACGACCGCTCGCCGGCGAGCACGAAGGGCGGCAGGCCCATATATTCGCCGCCATTCTCGAAC
>JBKOZY010000314.1:0-7163 GCA_046726135.1 Pseudomonadota bacterium
GGGCTACATCTATTCCGCGATGCTGTTCTCGATCTTCATCGAGGCGCTGAACATGCTCTACCGCCGCCGCGCCGGTCCGCTCAATCCGACCGGCTACCTGCCGCGCCGTCCGCCGCCGATCGTGGAGCCGCGGGAGGAGAAGAAGGAGAGTCATTAGGCATTAGGCAAATAGCCAGTAGGCAGTGAGCGGTGCTCTTTCCTACTGCCTACTGCCTAATGCCTACTGCCTAACCCGCCTATTCTTCCTCGACGAACACCTGCTCGCGCTTGCGCGACACCGCCGGCAGCAGGGTGATCACCAGCACCA
Organism: Pseudomonadota bacterium; assembly: GCA_046726135.1. GTDB lineage: Bacteria > Pseudomonadota > Alphaproteobacteria > Rhizobiales > Aestuariivirgaceae > DATAFF01. The sequence continues at coordinate 308 of JBKOZY010000314.1, forward strand.
GCGCAGCAATGGTGAGGAGCGCTGCCGACAGTGGACGCCGTACGAACACCGTCCAATCGCCATGCGAGATGATCATCGCGCGCCTGAGATGCTCCTCGAGCAGTGGCCCGAGCACGAAGCCGAGCAGCAGCGGTGCCGGCTCGCTGCCGAGCTTGACCAGCACATAGCCGAGAAAGCCGAATGCGGCGACCGTATAGAGATCGAAGCTGTTGTTGTTGACGCTGTACACGCCGATCGACGAGAAGGCGACGATCGCCGGGAACAGCACATAATAGGGGATCGTCAGCATCCTGACCCACATGCCGACCAGCGGCAGGTTGAGCAGCACCAGCATCAGATTTCCCACCCACATGGAGGCGATCACGCCCCAGAACAGCTGCGGCTCGTCGGTCGCGACCTTCGGCCCCGGGGTGATTCCCTGAATGATCAGCGCACCGATCATCAGCGCCATCACCGGATTGGCCGGGATGCCAAGAGTGAGCATCGGGATGAACGAGGTCTGCGCCCCGGCATTGTTGGCCGCCTCCGGTGCCGCCACGCCTTCGATCGCACCCTTGCCGAATCGCTCCGGCGTGCGCGACAGCCGCTTCTCCACGGTGTAGGCGGCGAATGAGGCGAGGATCGCGCCGCCACCCGGCAGAATGCCGAGGATCGCCCCGAGCGTCGTTCCTCTGACGATCGGCGCCGCAACCGCCTTGAGATCGGCGATCGTCGGCATGAGGCCGGTCACCCGCTTCACCGCCACCGCCCGCTCATGCTCGTTTTCGAGATTGCGCAAGATCTCGGCGAGCCCGAACACCCCGACCGCGACCGCAACGAAGCTCAGACCGTCCGCCAGCTCCGGCATGTCCATGGTGAAGCGCGGCGTGCCGGTATAGATGTCGGTCCCGACCAGCCCGAGCAGCAGCCCGAGCACGATCATCGCCAGCGCTTTCAGAATCGAGCCATGGGCCAGCGCCACCGAGCAGACGAGGCCCAGCACCATCAGCGAGAAATACTCCGCCGCGCCGAATTTGAGCGCCATGCGCGACAGCGGCGGCGCAAACAGCGCGAGCAGGATCGTTGCGACCGTGCCAGCGAAGAAGGAGGCGATGGCAGCAGTGGCAAGCGCCGGGCCGGCGCGCCCCTGCCGCGCCATCTGATAGCCGTCAATGGCGGTGACCGCCGATGATGATTCGCCCGGCAGATTGATGAGGATCGCCGTGGTCGAGCCGCCATATTGCGCACCGTAATAGATCCCGGCGAGCATGATCAGCGCCGTCGCCGGCGAGAAGGCGAAGGTGATCGGCAGCAGCATGGCGATGGTGGCGGTCGGGCCGATGCCCGGCAGGACGCCGATCAGCGTGCCGAGCAGCACGCCGACAAAGCAGTAGAACAGATTGACCGGCAGGAGGGCGGTGGAGAACCCGAGAGCGAGATTGTCGAGAAGCTCCATCGGTCATGTCTCACAATGGGAGCCACGGCCCGCGCAGCGGGATGGGCAGGCCGAGCCCATAGCTGAACACCAGGACGCAGAAAATGGTGAGGCCGAGCGTCAGCAGGCCGGCCAGGACCAGCCCGGCGCGCTGGCTGGCGAAGGTCGATGTCACGATTGCCAGCGCCACCGCGCCGATGAGGCCGAGTCCCCGGACGGTGATGCCGAACAGCACCGGGGCGGCAAGGAGGAGCACCAGGCCGCGCCAAGGCACCTTGCCGATCGATTCCTCGGGCGAGAAGAACGATTGCGCCGCGATGGCGATGCCGAGCAGCATCAGCACCGATGCAAGGAGCAGCGGGAACAGGCCGGGCCCCATGCGCTGCGGCGTCCCCATGTCGAGCCCGCGCGCAGCGATCACGAAACCCGCCCCGATCAGCGCGAATATGGCACCGAGCAGCAGGTCACGATGGTTGATCCGTTGCACGCGCACCCTCGACCGCTGCGCCGCCCTCAGGCGGCCGCCACCTCACTGTGCTCAGTCCGCATATTGTCCGGCTGCCTCGATCACCGGCCGCCAGCGGTCGATCTCGGCCTTGAGCTTCGCCTCGAGCGCCGCCGGCTGCGCCTGATCCTGCCCCACCGGCGCCGTTCCGAGGCTGGCGAAGCGGCTCTTCACCGTATCGTCCTGCAGCGCCTTCTGCAGCGATGCGGCAAGCCGGTCGACGACCTCCTTCGGCGTTCCCTTGGGGGCATAGAGGCCATGCCAGATCGCCACGTCGATATCGAGACCCTGCTCCTTGGCGGTCGGCACATCGGGCAGCGCCGCCAGCCGCTCCGGCGAGGTCGTGGCATAGGCCTTGATCTCGCCGGCCTTGATCTGATTGGTGGTGTTGGTGGTCTGGTCGCACAGGAGATCGACCTGGCCGCCGATCAGATCGGTGAGCGCCGGCCCGGTCCCCTTATAGGGCACGGTGGTCAGCGGCGTTCCGATCTTGCTCATGAACAGCATGCCGCACAGATGCGACGCCGCGCCGACGCCCGCATGGGCGTAGGTGACCTTGTCCTTGTTGGCCTTGACATAATCGATCAGCGCCTTGAGGCCGTTGGGCTCGAAGTCCTTGCGGGCGACGATGACCATCGGCACCTCGGTGACCAGCCCGACATACTCGAAATCCTCGAGCGGCTTGTAGGCAAGCTTGCGGTAGAGCGTCGCCGAGGTTGCCATGCCGATATGGTGCAGCAGCAGGGTGTAGCCGTCCGGCGCCGCCTTGGCGACCCGGCCGGCGCCCAGCGTGCCGCCGGCGCCCGTGGCATTCTCCACCAGGACCTGCTGGCCGAGATCCTTGCTCATGGCCTCGGCCACGAGCCGGGTCACCGTGTCGGTGGGACCGCCGGCCGAGAACGGCACCACGATGGTGATCGGCCGTTCCGGATAGTTCTGCGCCAGTGCCAGCGCGGGCACCAGCACGATGAAAAGCGCGGTCAGAAATCTACGCATGACGCCTCCCTGCATTTTTTTCTTGGTCCGAGCCTTGGCGGCCGAACAACCTTGTGCCCTACCATCTCCCGAAAATCGCCAGGCGGCAACAGGGGATCGCGGGACGGGTTGACGTTCCGTGACGTGAATTCCCGTTCATCTCGCCGGTGAACGCAGTATCATGGATGGACGGAAGCCAAAGGAGAACGGGATGGAGGATTCCCCTCTGCCTGACAAGTCCGGCACGGTCGCCGACCAGCCCGCCGCCCCGCCACGCCGCCGGCGCGCCATATCGGTTGCGGCCATCCTTCTTCTGCTGGCCGCCTCGGCCGCCGCCTGGTTCTGGCTCGGCCGTCCGACCGGCCGGACCGCCGGGGCGCCGCCGCCGAGCCTGCCCACGGTGACCGTCGCCAAGCCGGTGGTGAAGAACATCGTCGAGTGGGACGACTTCACCGGTCGGTTCGAGGCGACCGACGATGTTGCGGTGCGCTCGCGGGTGACCGGCTATCTCGACCAGATCCACTTCAAGGACGGCTCCATCATCAACAAGGGCGCTCTGCTCTTCACCATCGATCCCCGCTCTTTCCAGGCGGCCGCAAACGAGGCGAGCGCCCGTCTCGACATTGCCAAGACCACCCTCGACCTGGCGAGCCAGGAGCTCCAGCGCGCCGAGGGATTGCGCCAGGGCGTCGAGATCTCCCAGTCGGTGCTCGATCAGCGCCGGCAGCAATATCTGTCGGCCCAGGCCGAGGTCCAGGCTGCCACCGCCGCCCTGCAGCAGGCGCGCCTCAGCCTCGAATACACCAAGATCACAGCTCCGATCAGCGGCCGCATCAGCAACCGACGGCTCTCGGTCGGCAATCTGGTCAATGCCAACGACACCATCCTCACCACCGTCGTCGCCCTCAATCCGATCTATTTCTATTTCGACGTCGACGAGCGCTCCTACATCGCCTATGCCCGAATGGCGCTCCAGGGTGAGCGCCCATCCGGGCGCGACAATGCCTATGAGGTCCGCATGGTCGTTCCGGGCGATCCCAAGGAGAGCCGCATCGGCCACATCAACTTCGTCGACAACCGGATCGACAGCGCCACCGGCACCATGCGGGGCAGGGCGATTTTCGACAATCCCGACCTGTTCCTGCAGCCCGGCATGTTCGGTCGCATCTCGATCCCGGGCTCCGGCGATCACCAGGCGGTGCTCATTCCCGACGAGGCGATCGGCAGCGATCAGGACCGGCGCATCGTCTATGTTGTCGGTCCCGACAACAAGATCTCCACCAAGGCGATCCGCCCCGGTCCGAAGATCGATGGCTATCGTGTCGTGCGCCGCGGCCTGTCGGGGGACGAGACCATCGTGGTCGACGGCATCGTCAGAGCGCGTCCCGGCGCAACGGTCACGCCCGAGACCACCACCCTGCCGCCGGTGGCGGCGTCCCTCGCCCAGTAGCGCCGATGAACTTCTCGCATTTCTTCGTCGATCGCCCAATCTTTGCATCGGTGATTTCGATCGTCGTCGTGCTGATCGGCGCCCTCTCTTATCTCGTTCTGCCGGTTGCCCAGTATCCCGAGGTTGCGCCGCCCACCGTCGTTGTCCGCGCCTCCTACCCGGGCGCCAATGCCGAGACCGTCGCCGCGACCGTCGCCACGCCCATCGAGCAGGAGGTCAATGGCGTCGAGGGCATGCTTTACATGTCGTCCTACTCGACCAGCGATGGCGCGATGTCGCTCACCATCACCTTCAGGCTTGGCACCAATCTCGACCAGGCGCAGGTGCTGGTGCAGAACCGGGTGGCGATCGCCACGCCGCGCCTGCCGGAGGATGTCCGCCGCCTCGGCATCACCACGCTGAAGAGCTCGCCCGATCTGATGATGGTCGTCCATATGCTGTCGCGCGACGACAGCTACGACCAGCTCTATGTCTCGAACTATGCCCGCAACCGGGTGCGCGACGTGCTGCTGCGGCTCGAAGGCGTTGGCGACCTGACGATCTTCGGCGAGCGCGAATATTCGCTCAGGGTCTGGCTCGATCCCGAGCGCTTGTCCACCTACGGAATGACCGCCGGCGATGTCGTGGCGGCGTTGCGCGAGCAGAATGTGCAGGTGTCGGGCGGCGCCCTGGGCACCCAGCCGGCGCCCGCCGACAACGCCTTTCAGCTGGTGGTCACCACCCAGGGACGCTTCGAGAATGCCCGCCAGTTCGCCAATGTCATCGTCAAGTCGGGCGCCGACGGACGGCTGATCCGCCTGCGCGACGTGGCGCGGGTCGATCTCGGGGCGCGCGACTATGTCACCAACTCCTATCTCAACGGCAAGCCCGCGGTGGCGCTGGCGATCTTCCAGCGGCCCAACACCAATGCGCTCGCCGCCGCCGCCCAGATCATCGACAAGATGGAGGAGCTGAAGAAGGACTTTCCGCCGGGGCTCGATTACCAGATCGTCTACAATCCAACCGAGTTCGTCGCCGAATCCGTCAAGGAGGTCTACAAGACCCTGTTCGAGGCCGTTGGCCTGGTGGTGGTCGTCGTCATCGTCTTCCTGCAATCCTGGCGCACCGCCCTCATTCCGATCATCGCCATTCCGGTGTCGCTGATCGGCACCTTCGCGGTGATGGCGGCGCTCGGCTACTCGCTCAACACCCTGACGCTGTTCGGCCTGGTGCTGGCCATCGGCATCGTCGTCGACGACGCCATCGTGGTGGTCGAGAATGTCGAGCGCAACATTGCGCAAGGCTTCACCCCGCGCGAGGCAGCGCACCGCACCATGAACGAGGTCGGGACGGCGATCCTCGCCATCTCGCTGGTCCTGACCGCGGTGTTCGTTCCCACCGCCTTCATCCCCGGCATCTCCGGCCAGTTCTACAAGCAATTCGCCGTGACGATCGCCGCCTCGACCATCATCTCCGCCTTCAACTCGCTGACCCTGTCGCCGGCCCTTGCCGCCGCGCTGCTCAAGCCGCATGACGCGCATGCTTCAAGCAATCGCTTGGTTCGTGGCGGCCGCTGGCTTGCCGGCCGCTTCAATGCCGGCTTCGATCGCGCGAGCAGCGCCTATGGCGGCGGCGTCAGAGCCGTTGCCAAGCGCAAATTCATCATGATCGCGATCTATGCCGGCCTTCTCGCCGGGACCGTCTACCTGGCCAATACCGTGCCGCGCGGCTTCATCCCGCAACTCGACCAGGGCTATGCCATCACCGTCATCCAGCTGCCGGACGGCTCGTCGCTGTCGCGCACCGACGCGGTGGTGCAGCGGGCCTCCAAGATCATCCTGGACACCCCCGGCATCACCGATGCGGTGGCGTTCGCCGGCTTCTCCGGAGCGACCTTCACCAATGCCTCGAACCAGGCAGCCATTTTCGCCCGCTTCGCACCGTTCGAGGAACGGCTCCGCCATGGCCAGTCCGGCACCGCGCTGATCGGCCAGCTCGTCTCGCGTCTCTCGGCGATCGAGCAGGCCTTCATCATCGCCATCCCGCCGCCGCCGGTCCGCGGTATCGGCAGCGCCGGCGGCTTCAAGATCGAGCTGCAGGAGCGGGTCGACGCCTCGATGCTGCGCGTTCTCGCGGCGGCCCGCGAGATGATGGCGAAGGCCCGCACCACGCCTCAGCTCACCGGGGTGTTCACCACCTTCTCCGCTTCGAGTCCGCAGATCTATCTCGAGATCGATCGCACCAAGGCGCGCATGCTGGACGTGCCGATCGCCAACATCTTCGAGGCGCTGCAGGTCAATCTCGGCACCTCCTATGTCAATGACTTCAACGCCTTCGGCCGCGTCTATCAGGTCCGTGCCCAGGCCGATCAGAAGTTCCGCCTCGAGCGCCAGGATGTGTTGCGCCTCAAAGTGAGATCGGCGACCGGCGCGTTGGTGCCGCTCGGCACCCTGGTCGAGATCCGCGACGTCTCAGGCCCCGATCTCGTTCAGCGCTACAACATGTACACCGCCGTGCCGGTGCAGGGTAACGC
>JBKOZY010000315.1:0-7604 GCA_046726135.1 Pseudomonadota bacterium
GGTGCCCTTCCCTACTGCCTTCAATACAGCCCGCGCAGCAGCCTGTCGAAATAATCGAGCTCGACCTTCGGCCGGTTCGGCTCGTTGGAACGGTTGCGCAGATATTCGAGGATCCGCCGCGCCTGCTCGATCGCCGCCTCGCCCGGCAGCATGTTGCGGTCGGGCCCATAATCCTCGCCGCTGCGCGGCATCGGCCGGCCGAGCGGGTCGCGATCATCGCCGCGGGCCTCGCCATGGCGACCGTAATTGCCCTGGTTCCCTGTCCCCTGCTGCTGCATCATCTCACGCGCCATCGACTGCGCTCCTTCGCGCAGCGCCTGCATGGCTTCGTTCTGGGAGCCGAGCGCCCGATCGCGATCGGACCCCTCGAGCGCCCCCGTCGCATCATCCATCGAGCGGCGCGCCCGCCCGAGTCCGCCCGGCTGGTCCACGCCCTGCTCGCCAAGCTGCCGCAGCAGATCATCGAGCGTCCGCCCGAGCTCGCCCTGCTGCTCGGCCAGCCGCCCGCTCTGGCCCTGGCCGCGCCCGCCGGACTGCCGCCCCTGCTGACCGGGACGCGACTCCTGGCCCTGCTGGCCGCCCTGTTCGTCCATTCCCTGCTGCCCCTGCTGGCCGCCCTGCGGTAGCCGGAACGTCTCGTCCATCAGCTGCTGCTGCCGGCGCATCATCTCGCCGAGCTGATCGAGCATCCGCTCCATCGGGCCGCTGCGCTGCATCTGGTTGGCCATGCCGGGCTGCAGGTTCTTGAGCAGGTTCTCGAGCTGGGCAAGCATCTCCTGCGCCGCGTCGCGCGACCCCTGCCTCGCCAGATTCTCGATCTGGTCGAGCATCTTCTGGAGATCTTCCGGGCGCACCTCGCGCCCCGGCTGCTGGCGCTGCTGGGCATTGCCCTGCCGCATCCGCTCGAGCGCCTGCTTCTGCATCGCCTCGAGATATTTGTTCATCGCCTCGCGCAGCTGGCGCATGAGATCGGCGATCTTGTCGGGCGGCGCGCCCTCGGCCAGCGCTTTCTGCAGCTCCTTGCGCAGCGATTCGAGATTTTTCAGTGCATCGTCGAGCGTCCCGTCCTCGACGCTGATCGCGATCTCCCACAGGAGGTCGATGACGCCGCGAATATCCTCATTGCTCGTGACGCCATAGAGACGGCTGGCCGCCATCCGCACGCCCATATAGCTGCCGCTGGTGTCGAACAGGCCGTCCGGCCATGCCATCAGCGCCGACAGCGAACGCACCACCTTCTCCTTCTCCGCCGGCGTCCGGATCAGCACCTTGCGCTGCTCCACCAGGGCGCTGGCGAGCGGCTTGCTGAACTGGCGCTCCGGCAGCCGGAACCGCACCGGCTTGCTGCCACCCCGCTGCCCGGCCTGGTCGCGGGCGACGAGCGTCATATCGACCACGAGCCCGGCCCAGGGATGGGCGGTGAGGTCCTGGAACGCCCGTCCCTTGGCGTCGCGCGGATTGAGCTTCTGCAGCGCAATGGCAAAGCCCGGCGCATCCTTGAGGAATGGGCTGTCGGCTGCCGCTGCCGGCTGGCCCGGACGTGGCGCCTCGGCCACCTGGCGGAACGTGGCATCGATACCGACCACGCCATAGTCGTCCGACGCCCGCCATGGCACCGCAAACGCCCCGGTCGGTGTTGGCGCAATGTCGCCATCGAGCTCCACCTGCGGCGCCGCATCGGGAATGAGGGCGATCCGCCAGCTGCCCAGCGAGTGCGATCCGTCGGTGACGTCGGCATGGACCGGCCGCTGCAGCACCGTGCGGGCTTCCGCGGCATCCCCCGGCTTGGCCGTCGTCATGGTCAGGGTTTGCGCCACCGCGCCACGATCGCCATCGGTCGTCAGCTGGTAGAGGGTGACCCGCCCGTCGCGCGCTCCATTGATCCGGACGGTCAGCGCCGAGCCTTCCGGAACCAGGAACTCGCCACCATTGCCGCTCCGCGCGCTCTGCGCCTCGCCGGTGAGGAGAACCGGGGCCCGTCCGGTATAGGCCGGCGGCGAGATCCAGGCGTCGATTCTGGCCGGCACCGCCGGCATCGGATCGAGGCTCACCGCCTCGCTCACCCGGTCGCGCCAGTCGCCGGCATTGAGGAACAAAGCCGCCACCAGGCCCAGCGCCAAGCCATTGCGCAGCGCCATCGGGTCGCGCGCCGGCAGCGGCGATCGCGGCAAGTGCGATTTCAACGCATCGAGCTCGCGCTTGAGCCGGTTCTTATGGGCGATCCACAACGTCCGGCTGTCGGGATTGTCGGCCCCGAGCGCCAGGGTGTCGAGCCAGGAAGTGGCCGGGCGGTGACGCAGATTGTTGTCGCGCTCGAGCCGCGCCAGCGCTTCGCCGGTGCTTGGCCGCCTCATGCCGAGCAGCCGGAAGGCAAAACCGACGAACAGAATGGCGGCAACGCCGAGAACGACCAGGCGCACGCTCACCGGCACGAGCTGGGCCGCGCCGCTCACCACGAAGAGCAGCGCCACCCCGAGCGTCATCACCGCCGGGAAAGCCGCACCCCAGATGCGCTCAACGGCCAGGCCGAGCTGGGCCAGGCGGATCTTGCGGCCAAGCCGCGTTGCCGGATCGTTGCTCATCCTAGGTGACGCTTAGCACGTTTTGCCCGCCGATGGCTCCCCCGCCTTCGAGATTTCCGCCGTTTGGCACAACAGTTCGGCAATCGGGGCTGGGCGGCTCAGGACTGCCATCCGGCCAGGCGGTCGGCACCGACCAGATCCTCGTAGGACTGCCGCGGCCGGACGATGGCGAACCGGTCGCCCTTGACCAGGATCTCGGCCACCAGCGGCCGCGAATTATAGGTCGATGCCTGCACCGCCCCATAGGCGCCTGCCGTCATGATGGCGATCAGATCGCCCGCCTCGAAAGGCGGCAGCGGCCGGTTGCGCGCCAGATAGTCGCCCGATTCGCAGACCGGCCCGACCACATCGGCCTCGCGCAGGCGAAGGCCCGGCTCCGGCTCGACAACCGGCAGGATATCGTGCCAGGCGTCGTAGAGCGTCGGCCGGATCAGATCGTTCATCGCCGCATCGGCGATGATGAACGTCTTCTCGCCATTCTTCTTCACATAGACCACCCGCGACACCAGGATCCCGGCATTGCCCATGATCATCCGGCCGGGCTCCAGATAGAGCTTGACCCCGAGGTGGCCGAGCGTCCGCTTGACCATCGCGGCATATTCCTCCGGATGCGGCGGCACGTCATTGGTGCCGCGGTAAGGCACACCAAGCCCGCCGCCGAGATCGGCATGGCGGAGGTCATGACCGTCCTCGCGCAGCATCTCGATCAGCTGCGCCATCAGTCGGTAGGAATGCTCGTAGGGTTCGAGCCGGGTGACCTGGCTGCCGATATGCATGTCGACACCCGTCACTTCGACGCCGGGGAGCGCCCGGGCGCGCTGATAGATCCGCCGCGCCTCCGCGAACGGGATGCCGAACTTGTTCTCCGACCGCCCGGTCGTGATCTTCTCATGGGTCCCGGCATCGATGTCCGGATTGACCCTGAGCGACACCGGCGCCCTTGTGCCGATTCGGTTGGCGATCTCGCTCAGGAGCTCGAGCTCGGGCTCCGATTCGACGTTGAAGCAGTTGATCCCTTCCTTGAGCCCGAGCGCCATTTCCCGCGCCGTCTTGCCGACGCCGGAGAATACGATCCGCCGTCCCGGCACCCCGGCCGCCAGCGCCCGCCTGAGCTCGCCCTCCGACACCACATCCATGCCGGCACCGCAATCGGCGAGCGTCCGGATCACCGCCTGGTTGGAATTGGCCTTCATGGCGTAGAACACCTGGTGCTCCACCCCGTCGAAGGCCTCGTCGAACACCTTGTAATGGCGCTGCAAAGTTGCCGTCGAATAGCAATAGAACGGCGTGTCGACCTCGCCCGCGAGCATATGAAGATCGACATCCTCGGCATGGAGGACACCGCAGCGATACGCGAAATGATGCATGGGCCGGCGGTCTCGCGCGTCTTTCTCAGATAGCCTTGTCGAGGATGAAATCGCCGTTCTTCTGCTTCTGGCTGGCGGTCGAGCCGGGAGGCGGCTCGAGCGGACCGCGCGCGCCGCAGCCCGCAAGCAGCAAGGTGGCAGCCAGCACAAGCATGATCGAGCGCATGAAGACGCGAGCCTTCCTTACGTCAGGACGGTTTCTTCCCTTCTACAGCACCAGGGCTCGGCTGTCCAAGCGCTTCACGGTTTCTCCTCGCCGAGCGCGGCGAGCCAGCTTTCGGCGGCTTTTCGGACATTTTCCGGCGCCGTGCCGCCAAAGCTCCGCCGCGATGCCACCGAGTTTTCCACTGTCAGAACGTCGAAGATCTCCGGCGTGATGAGCGGCTCGACCGCCTGGAGATCGCCCAGCGACAGCTCCGCCAGCGCGCATCTTTTGCGGTCGGCCTCCGCCACCAGCCGGCCGGTCACGTGATGCGCCTCGCGGAACGGCATGCCGAGCCGCGACACCAGCCAGTCGGCAAGGTCGGTCGCCGTCGCATGACCGGCCCCTGCGACCTCCTTCAGCCGCTCGACATTGGGACGAAGATCGCCGACAACCCCGGTCATCGCCGCAATCGCCAGTGCCAGATTGTCGACCGCATCGAACAACGGCTGTTTGTCCTCCTGCATGTCCTTGGAATAGGTCATCGGCAGGCCCTTCATCACCACGGTTAGCGCCGTGAACGCCCCAAGAATGCGCCCCACCTTGGCGCGCGTGAGCTCCGCCGCATCGGGATTGCGCTTCTGCGGCATGATCGACGATCCGGTGGTGAAGGCGTCGGACAGGTTCACAAAACCGAATGGCGACGAGCACCACAGCACCACCTCCTCGCCGAGCCGCGACAGGTGGGTTGCCGCGATCGTCGCCGCCGCCAGCACCTCGAGCGCAAAGTCGCGATCCGACACCGCATCGATCGAGTTGCGCATCGGCCGCGCGAAGCCGAGCGCCTGCGCCGTCTGATCGCGGTCGATGGCGAAGGACGTGCCGGCCAGCGCCGCCGCCCCGAGCGGACACTCGTTCATCCGCAGCCGCGCATCGGCGAAGCGGCCGCGGTCGCGCGAGAACATCTCGACATAGGCGATGAGATGATGGCCGAGCGTGACCGGTTGGGCCGCCTGGAGATGGGTGAAACCCGGCATGACGGTCGCCGCATGCCTGAGCGCCTGCCGCGCCAGCGCCCGCTGCAGCGCCTCGAGCCCCGCCTCCAGCGCCTCGCTCGCCTGCCGCACGAACAGCCGGAAATCGGTCGCCACCTGGTCGTTGCGCGAGCGCGCCGTATGGAGCCGCCCGGCGGCCGGTCCGATCAGCTCCTTGAGCCGGCTCTCGATATTGAGATGGATGTCCTCGAGCGACCGCGAGAACGCGAAGCTGCCGCCCTCGATCTCGCCCCTGATCTGCTCAAGCCCCTTGAGAATCGCTTCCCCATCGTCCTTGGAGATGATTCCCTGCGCCGCCAGCATCTTGCAATGCGCCGCAGAGCCGGCGATATCCTCCCGCCAGAGCCGCCGATCGAAATCGATCGAGGCGTTGATCTCCTCCATGATCGTGGCCGGCCCGGAGGCAAAACGGCCGCCCCACATCTTATTGGTCATGACAGCAACTTTCGAAATTCTGCAACGGGTTACACCATGACAGGCGCCGACAGCTCTCGCATCCCATGGTGGCGCGCGGCAGCGATTCTCGTTCTCTTGGGGCTCATCGCTGCAGCCTATGCGATGTACCCGATCCTGACGTCGGGGAGCAACCCTGCGCCGCCGGCGACCGCCATTGCCGGCGCGCCGGGGCCGATCACCCGCGCCATGGCGACCGGTCCGCTCGCCGCCTTCGTGGTCAAGCCGCAGCGTCCGGCGGTCGCCGACCTCGCCTTTGCCGACGGCGAGGGCAAGCCGCTCAAGCTGTCGGACTGGCGCGGCAAGGTGACCCTCGTCAACCTCTGGGCGACCTGGTGCGCGCCCTGCCGCAAGGAGATGCCGGCGCTGGCAGAGCTGCAGTCGAAGCTCGGCGGCCCGGATTTCGAGGTCCTCGCCATCAGCATCGACCGCAAGGGCGCCGCCGCATCCGCCGCTTTTCTCGACGAGGCGAAGGCCACCGCGCTCAAGCTCTATGTCGACCCCTCCTCCAAGGCGTTGGGAGCGCTCCAGGCCATCGGTCTGCCGGCATCGGTGCTCGTCGATCGCGAGGGACGCGAGATCGGCCGCCTGCTCGGCCCGGCCGAGTGGAATGCGCCGGAGGCCGAGCAGCTGATCAAAGCCGCCATCGCCGAGAGCGGTGCCGCAGAGACGAAAAAACCGCTGTGAATCAGCGGCTCGGAATCATCGGGTGGGGACGGGCTTCTCGCCGCGGTAATCGTAGAATCCGCGCTGGGTTTTGCGCCCGAGCCAGCCCGCTTCCACATATTTGACGAGCAGCGGGCACGGCCGGTACTTCGAATCCGCCAGGCCTTCATAAAGCACCTGCATCACCGCCAGGCACGTGTCGAGACCAATGAAATCGGCAAGCTCGAGCGGCCCCATCGGGTGATGCGCCCCGAGCCGCATGGCGGTGTCGATGGCCTCGACCGAACCCACCCCCTCGTAAAGCGTGTACACTGCCTCGTTGATCATCGGCAGCAGGATGCGGTTGACGATGAAGGCAGGGAAATCCTCGGCGACCGCGATCGTCTTGCCGAGCGAGCTGGCGAACTCCTTCACCGTCGCGAAGGTCTGATCGTCGGTGGCGATGCCGCGAATGACCTCCACCAGCTCCATCAACGGCACCGGGTTCATGAAATGAATGCCGATGAACTGCTCCGGTCGGTCGGTCGAGGCGGCGAGCCGGGTGATCGACAACGACGACGTGTTGGTGCCGATGATCGCGTCCTTCTTGAGCATCGGGCACAGGTCGGCAAAGATCTTGCGCTTGACCTGCTCTTCCTCGACCGCGGTCTCGATGACCAAGTCGCTGTCGCCAAGGCTCTCGAGGCCGCCGACAGTGCGGATTCGCCGCAGCGCTTCGCTTTCCTGCTCAGGCCGGATCCGGCCGGACTTCACGCTGCGCGCCAGGTTCTTCCTGATCGTCGACAGCGCCGCATCGATTTTTTCAGCCGATTGGTCGTAGAGACCGACATCATACCCGGCGACTGCGCACACATGTGCGATTCCGTTGCCCATTTGGCCGGCGCCGATGACGCCAACGCTTCGAATCCTCATAGTCACGTCACCCGTTCGAAAGCACGCGAGCCTATAACGCTGAAGCCAGCGCGACAAGCGCCTTTTCGCACGTGCGGTATGGATTTCGTTGCACTGCGGCAGTGCAACGACGAAGCGTTAGTAGCCGCGCTTGGACAATTCGCTCTCGAGTTCCGGCACCGCCTGGAACAAATCGGCAACAAGTCCATAGTCGGCCACCTGAAAGATCGGTGCCTCCTCGTCCTTGTTGATGGCGACGATCACCTTGGAATCCTTCATCCCGGCGAGATGCTGGATCGCCCCCGATATGCCGACCGCGATATAGAGCTCCGGCGCCACCACCTTGCCGGTCTGCCCGACCTGATAGTCATTGGGCACGAAGCCGGCATCGACCGCCGCCCGCGACGCGCCGACCGCCGCCGACAGCTTGTCCGCCACCTTCTCCAGC
>JBKOZY010000316.1:0-12125 GCA_046726135.1 Pseudomonadota bacterium
GCAATCTCCTCATGGGAGCGGCCAAGCCGCTCGCGCACCCAGGCGAAGTACAGCACCTTCATCTGTTCTCATCCATCAGATGGGCAACGCCGACGCGGAAGTAATCAAAGCCGGTGACGACGGTGAAGCCGGCGGCGATCCACAGGCCCGACAGGCCGATTGCCGTCGTCCAGGGCAGGATCTTGTCGCCGGCCGAGCCGGCAATGAGGAAGCCGATGGCGACAAGCTGGATCGAGGTCTTCCATTTGGCAAGGCGGGTGACCGGAACCGGAACCCTGAGCTCCGCCAGGAACTCGCGCAGGCCCGATACCAGGATCTCGCGGCACAGGATGATGATCGCTGCAACCAGGTTCAATCCGGCGATGGTCTCGTCGGCGGCGAGCATCAGCAGCGTCGCCGAGACCAGGAGCTTGTCGGCGATCGGATCGAGCATGCGGCCGAGCGATGACTGCTGCGACCAGCGGCGCGCCAAAAAGCCGTCGAAGAAATCGGTCACGCCGGCGGCGATGAACAGGCCGAGCGCCAGCCAGCGCGCGTCGTCGCCGCCGACAAGCAGGCAGGTGACGACCGCCGGCACGGCGGCGATCCGGGCATAGGTCAGGAGATTGGGGAGGCTGATGCGTGGCTTCAGCGACG
This sequence comes from Pseudomonadota bacterium, assembly GCA_046726135.1. Taxonomy (GTDB): domain Bacteria; phylum Pseudomonadota; class Alphaproteobacteria; order Rhizobiales; family Aestuariivirgaceae; genus DATAFF01. The sequence continues at coordinate 637 of JBKOZY010000316.1, forward strand.
CATCGATCGAGCGGCGTGCGTCCATCACTCTCGCCCCTCATGGAAGTGACCATAGATGCTGCGGGCAAGCGAGCGGCTGATGCCTTCGACATTCTCGAGATCGGCGATGCTGGCGCGGCTCACCCCCTTGGCCGAGCCAAAGGCCCTGAGCAGCGCCTTCTTGCGCTCAGGCCCGATGCCGGCCACCTCGTCGAGCGGGTTGGCCGAAACACCCTTGAGGCGACGGGCGCGATGGGTACCGATGGCAAAGCGATGGGCCTCGTCGCGCAGGCGCTGGATGAAATAGAGCACCGGCTCGCGCGGCTCGAGCATGAAGGAGGGTCGACCGGGCAGATGGAAATGCTCCCGCCCGGCATCGCGGTCGGGACCCTTGGCCACCGCCACCACCGGGAGGTCGCCAAGACCCAGCTCCCGCAGGACGGACGCCGCAGCGCCGAGCTGCCCGGCGCCGCCGTCGATCACCACCAGATCCGGCCAGACCGCCGGCCGGGCGGCGGCGGTCTCGCCTTCGTCCTCCTCGGGAAACGGATTGCGGGTGCCATGCTCCTTGAGAAGTCGCGCGAAGCGGCGGCTCAGGACCTCGCGCATCATCGCGAAATCATCGCCGGGCGTAAGGTCCTCGGAGCGGATGTTGAACTTGCGGTAGCTGTTCTTCATGAAGCCTTCCGGCCCGGCGACGATCATCGCGCCGACCGCATCGGTTCCCTGGATGTGCGAGTTGTCGAACACCTCGATGCGCCGCGGCGGGGCGGTGAGACCGAAGACCCGCGCCACCCCGACCAGCAGCTTCGATTGCGAGAAGGATTCCGCCATGCGCCGGGCCAGCGCCTCACGGGCATTGATGGCGGCATGCTCGGTCAGCCGGCGCTTCTCGCCGCGCTGCGGCACGGCAATCTCCACCTTGCGGCCGGTCCGCTGGGTCAGCGCCTCGGCAATGAGGTCGCATTCGGCCGCCTCATGGGACAGCAGGATCAGGTGCGGCGCCGGCTTATCGTCATAGAACTGCGCGAGGAACGAGCCCAGGACCTCGCCCGCCTCGAGCGTCTTGTCGGCGCGCGGAAAGTAGGCCCGGTTGCCCCAGTTCTGGCCGGAGCGGAAGAAGAACACCTGGATGGCGAACTGGCCCCCCTCCTGAGCGAGGCCGAAGACATCGGCCTCCTCGATGCCCTCGGGATTGATGCCCTGCTGGGCGGTGACGAAGCTCATCGCCGAGATGCGGTCGCGGTAGCGCGCCGCCTGCTCGAAATCGAGCCGCTCGGCCGCCTGCTCCATGGCTTCCGCAAGCTCCGCCTTCACCAGCTGGCTGCGGCCGCCGAGAAAGGCTTCGGCCTCCTCAACGAGGATCTCGTGATCCTCCCAGGAGATCTCGCCGGTGCAGGGGGCCGAGCAGCGCTTGATCTGATAGAGGAGGCACGGGCGGGTGCGGTTCTCGAAGACACTGTCGGAGCAGGAGCGGACTAGGAACGCCTTTTGCAGGGCATTGATGGTGCGGTTGACCGCGCCGGCTGAGGCGAACGGACCGAAATAGCGGCCAGGCAGGCTCCTCGCACCGCGATGCTTGGCGAGCTTCGGAACGGGATGGTCGCGGGCGATCAGGATATAGGGGAAGGACTTGTCGTCGCGCAGCGTGACGTTGAAGCGGGGCTTGAGCTTCTTGATCAGATTGGCTTCGAGCAGCAGGGCTTCCGCCTCGGTCGCGGTGGTGACGAACTCCATGCTCGCCGTGAGGGCAATCATTGCTGCGATCCGGTTGGTGTGACCACCAAGGCGTGTATAGCTCGCGACCCGCGCCTTCAGGTTCCGCGCCTTGCCGACATAGAGGGCGTCGCTCTTGCGGTCGAGCATGCGGTAGACCCCCGGCTGGTTCGGCAGGAGGCGGGCAAAGCGGCGGATCACCACGGGGCCGCAGGCCGACGCCTCGGCAGCCTCGTCCGGCTCATCGACCGCGATGTCGTCCGTTTCGTCCTCGGGCAGCATGCCGGGCTATATGTAGGAAAGGCAGCCGAGATGCAAATTGAGCTCAGCCCGATTGGCGCTCCGCCGTACGGGGCAGCTCGAGGCTTGCCGTGGCCTCGAACAGCGGCGTCCGCGGCAGAGCGGCGGGCCCGTCATCGTCGAAGGGAATCGACTGGAGCCACACCCGGCCGGGGCCGCGCAGGCGGGCAATGTGGACCGGCAATGGCAGCCCCTCCGAGTCGACGCTCTCGGACCCGTCCATGAGATCGATATCGACGGTCGCGGTGAGCGCCGAGATGGCAAGCGCCCGGGCACAGACGACCTGGCTGGGCGCAAGCAGGATCTCCTGGACATCGCCGCGGGCGCGGGCGAACAGCCAGCCCGAGCCCTCCGCCAGCAGCAGCTCGAGGCCGCGCGGGCGCGCCGGACTTCGCAACGATTTGAAACGGGCGTAAAGGCCGAGCGATACGCCCGGCCCGGCGGCGATCATCGCCGGCTGCGGCACCAGCAGCTTGCCGCCATAATGGCGCAGATCATAGGCACCGATGGTGCAGGGCTCGCCGGAGGCGAGGAGGACGCGCTGGGCAATCCCGCTATCGGCATTGGCGAGGCGCTGGCCGGTGCTCTCCGGCGCGATGCTACCCTCGGTCCGGATGGTCTCGCCGAAGGACAGGAGCGAACGGAAGTCGGCGAGCAGCGACTGGCCCGGCGGGAGCAGGATCTCGATCACCGGCGCAAGCTGCCCGTGAATCGCAAAGGCGAGATCGCCGCGCGCTCCCAAAGCTTCATCGATGCCGGAACAGTCACCGGCCAACGGTCCGGTCGATGCCATGTGAGCCCCCAGCCGCCCGATAAATCTCGCGATTTTCAAGATGAAGGAATACTACACCGGAATTCTTGCACAGTTCATAGGAAAGTGAAGTGCCATGTCAAAAATCATCGCACGTTTCCGTGCACAGCATGGCGGGCGTGCGCGACTTCAGGGGTTCGGCAGCAGGATCACATAATACTTGCGCACCTTCTCGACTGTCTCCCAGGTGCCCTTGAAGCCGGGCGGGATGATGAAGCCGTCGCCGGCCTCGAGCGTCCAGCTCTCGCCGGCCTCATTGGTGAGCACGGCCTTGCCAGCGATGAAGTGGCAGAACTCCCACTCCGTGTAAGCGACATCGGACTTGCCCGGCTCCGATTCCCAAATGCCGCAGAGCAGACGACCGTTCTCGCCGGTCCAATGATTCCAGGTGGTGGTCGAGCGATCGACCTCCGGCGCAGGCGCGCCGGCGCCCTCGGTCCGCAACACGACGATCTTCTCAGCCAAGGTCGTTGTCCTTTCCTGTCGGTGCCGCGACCTCTTCGAGGATCGCTGCCTTATCCGGGGTGAAGCCATGGGCGCACCACCACTCCTCGAGCGCCCGCAGAGTCTGTCCGATGACCGGGCCGGGCACGAAGCCTTTCGCCAGAAGGTCGGCACCGGTCACCGGAAAATGCGGCACGGCCCAGTGCGCGGCGAGCCGCAGCAGGGCGCTCCAGTCAGCGCTGTCGGCCGGCGCGCCCGAGCGCGCCCAATGGAGCCGCACCGCGTCGCGGAAGCCGGTGCTGCCAAGGTGATAGAGTACGACCCTTCTCTCCTGATCCGACAGCGCCGGCGTGATGTCGGGCGATCCGTCCAGCGCGACGAGCCGCTTCCATTCGGCGTTGCTGAGCCTCAGACTCTCCTTGAGCTTGTCCGGGCTCGCTCGGGTCAGGGCAGCGAGCCGCAGCATGGCGTCGGGCGTCTCGCCCTCCTTCCGGTCAATCTCGGCCATCCGCTCGAGCGACTTGACATCGAACGGTCCCGGCAGCACCGCTCCGAGGATCGAGCGCCGCGCCATCGCTCTGACGACGGCGGCGACGCCGGCGGCGAGCAGAAGCTTCTTCAGCTCGGCGGCAATGCGCTCGCCGGACAGCTCGCGGGCGCCGGCCTTGAGCTCCGTCGCGGCGGCGAGCCCCTCCTTGTCGAGGCGACCCCTGCCATAACGGGCGTGGAAGCGGAAGAAGCGGAGGATCCTCAGATAATCCTCGCGGATGCGCTCATGCGGATCGCCGACGAACCTGACCCTGCGATCGAGAAGGTCGCCATAGGCGCCGAGCGGATCATGGACATTGCCCTTGGCGTCGCAATAAAGCGCGTTGATGGTGAAGTCGCGCCGCTGCGCATCGGCACGCCAGTCGTCGGTGAAGGACACCGCGGCGTGGCGGCCGTCGGTCTCGATGTCGCGGCGCAGCGTCGTCACCTCGAAGGGACGCACCCTGCCATCGCCGCTGGCGACGACGGTGACCGTGCCATGCGACAGACCGGTCGGATGGACGGCAAAGCCGGCCCGTTCGGCGAGTGCAATCACCCGCTCCGGCAGCTCGGTGGTGGCAATGTCGACGACGTCGACATCGTCGGCGACGGACTCGCCAAGGAGGGCATTCCTGACCACGCCTCCCGCCACCCGCGCCTCGCCGCCGCCGGCGACGAGCGCCGCCAGCACGCGCTTCAGCAGCGGGTCCTGCAGGAAGCCGTGTCGGGCGAGGTTCGGCGGCCTGTCGGGGGCGGCCGCAGCATTCGCCGGCGCATGGTCATGACAAGGCATAGAGACGTTCGTAGAGATTGCGAATCATGCCGGCAGTGGCGCCCCAAATGTAGCGTTCGCCCCAGGGCATAGCATAGAAATGTCGCTCGCTGCCCTGCCACATCCGGGTCTCGCGGCGATGGTGGCGGGGATCCATCAGGAAGGCGAGCGGCACCTCGAAAACGGCATCGACCTCTTCCGGCGCCGGCTTCAGCTCGAAACCGGTGTCGACCAGCGCCACCACCGGGATGACGCGAAAGCCGGTGCGGGTCTGATAAGGATCGAGATAGCCGATCGGATTGACGAAATCGGGCGCGAGGCCGGTCTCCTCGAAGGCCTCGCGAAGGGCACAGGCCGCCGCATCACGATCGTCACGATCGAATTTGCCGCCAGGGAATGCCACCTGACCGGCATGGCTCGACAACGCCATGGTGCGCTGGGTCAAAAGAATGCTGGCCTGCGGCTCCCGCTTGACGATCGGCACCAACACCGCGGCGCGCGTCCCCCGGGCGACATCGTCGGGGGTCGCGCCAGGGTTGAGATCGTCATCGCCGCGGGCGGCTTTCAGCGTGAGGTCGTGGCCCTCCTGCGGCACCTCGCGGAGGAGCCTCGCGCGGCCGCGCTCGGCAAATTCCGGCCAGTCGAAGCGAAAGTCGGCGGCAGCCTCAGGTGCCGGCATCGGCGGCTCCGATGCCGATGTCCCGTGCCCTGGCCATCGGCCAGAACCGGCCGGCCGACCAGACGCCGAACCAGTCGACATCCTGGCGCCGCTCGACAGTCCCGAGGGCAACGAGATCGTAAAAGATCGGGCGGGCCACCAGGGCCTCGAGGCGGCCGCGCACCAGGACATAGGGCTTGAGGCCTTCGGTCAAGGCCTCGTCGGCGAAGCGCAACGGATGGTCGTCGTCCACCGTCACCTCGTCGTCGAGATTGGTCGTCAGCGTGATCCTCTGGTCCCTGCCCTTGCCGCTCACGGCCATCGCCACCGCCACAAAAGGGGCATCGTCAACCCGGATGCCGCATTTTTCCACTGGTGTGACAAGATAGTAGCGCAGGTCCTCGTCACGCCTCATAACTGAGGCAAAGAGCTGGACCAGGGGCTTCCTTCCAATCGGCGAGTTGAGGTAATACCAAGTTCCATCGCTGGCGATACGCATGTCGATATCGCCGCAAAAGGGCGGGTTCCAGTTCTCCGGCGAGATCTTGCCGCGTCCGGTGCGGCCGATCTCCTGCAAACCACGGACCGGGTTGGCAGCAGAGCCGGCAGTTTCGCTCGGTTTGTTGCGATCAAATTGCCGTGTGTCGGACATGTCACGTTGAATAATCTGGCAGTGCTGGCGAGTTAACTTTGGTTAAGGAGAACCCGGCCAAACGGTCACAGTGCGGCCACGCTTCCTGCAAACAGTGAGACACCGACACGAAAGTGTCGAGCCGATTGCGGCCTTTCGGCGCGAGCGCCTTCAGCACCCGAAACCTGGAGATTATAGTGACGGCCATGAACAGCATCAACGAAGCGGACCGGCGGATCCTGGACGAGCTCGAAACCACCGCCGACCGGCTGCAACGGGTGCGCGAATCGATAGGGCGGGTGATTTATGGCCAGGACGAGGTCATTGCGCTTGCCCTGACCGCCATTCTCGGCGGCGGCCATGCGCTGCTGGTCGGCGCGCCGGGCCTCGCCAAGACCAAGCTCGCGATCAATCTCGGGCGGGTGCTCGGGCTCGACGAGAAGCGGGTGCAGTTCACCCCCGACCTGATGCCGGCCGACATCGTCGGCGCCGAGGTGCTGGAGGAGAGCGACCAGGGGCGGCGGCATTTCCGCTTCATCCCGGGACCGGTGTTCTGCCAGCTCTTGATGGCGGACGAGATCAATCGCGCCAGCCCGCGAACGCAGTCGGCGCTGCTCCAGGCCATGCAGGAGCATCATGTGACGGTTGCCGGAATCAGACACGACCTGCCGAGCCCGTTCCATGTGCTCGCCACCCAGAATCCGATCGAACAGGAGGGGACCTATCCACTGCCGGAAGCCCAGCTCGACCGGTTCCTGCTCGAGATCGACGTGCCCTATCCCGATCTCGAGGCCGAGCGGCGCATGCTGTTCGCCACCACCGGCAATGACGAGCCGGAGGCGCCGCCGGTGTTCTCGACCGTCGAGCTGAAGCGGGCACAGCGGCTGGTGCGCATGATCCCAGTCGGGGAATCGGTCGCCGACGCCATTCTTTCCCTGGTGCGCTCGGCCCGCCCAGGTGCCGATTCGAGCGAGTTTGTGAACAACACCATCTCCTGGGGCCCGGGCCCGCGGGCGAGCCAGGCGCTGATGCTCGGCGTCAGGGCGCGGGCGCTGCTCGATGGCCGACTCTCGCCCTCGCTCGAGGATGTCGTGGCCCTGGCCAAGCCGGTGCTGCGCCACCGCATGGCGGTCACCTTCGCCGCCCGCGCCGAAGGCACCGGCCTCGACGACGTGATCGATCGGCTGACCGGATCGCTCGGCTGAAGCATGGAGACTCGCACGGCAAAACTTCATCGCGCCGATGCGCTGCGCCATCGTGGCCAGCTGCTGGGCGCGGCGTTGCCGCCGCTGCTGGTCGCCGCCGATCGCATTGCCGTCTCGGTGATCCAGGGCGTGCATGGACGCCGCCGGGCCGGGCCCGGCGAGGATTTCTGGCAATATCGCCAGTACAGCTTCGGCGATGCCGCCAACCGGATCGACTGGCGCAAATCGGCGCGGTCGGAGCGCATGCTGATCCGCGAGAATGAATGGGCGGCGAGCAACACGCTCTATGTCTGGGCGTCGCGGGCCCCTGGAATGTCGTTCCGCTCGTCGCTGGCAGCGGTGACCAAGCGCGACCGCGCAACGCTCATCGCAATGGCGCTGGCAGCGCTGGCGGTCAGGGGCGGCGAGCGGGTGACGGCGCTCGGCAGCCCGCATCCGCCGGGCCATACCCGCATGGCGCTCGCCAATGTGGCGGAGTGGCTGCAGGCCGATCCGGGGCGCGCCCTCGCCGATCTGCCAAGGGCGGTGCGGCTGCCGCGCTATGCCACCTGCGTCCTGGTCAGCGACTTCTTCTCGACGATCCCCGAGACCACCAAGCTGCTTACCGGCTTTGCTGCGGAAGGGGTCAGGGGTCATTTGCTGCAGGTGGTCGATCCGGCGGAAGAGAGCCTGCCCTATCAGGGACGCACCGAATTCATCGAATATGTCGGCGACGAGCGGCTGATCGCCGGGCGCGCCGAGACGCTGAAGGAGCCCTATGCCCGCCGGCTGGCGCTCCATCGCGAGGCGCTGAAGGACCTGGCACGCAAGCTCGGCTGGAGCTTCACCACCCATCGCACCGATCGGCCGCCGCATGGCGTCCTGTTGTCGCTTTACGGCTTGATCTCCGGCCGGCAGTCGGACCGTCGTCCGAGAGTGGTGGGCTGAGATGCCGTTCAGCCTCGCCGCCCTCTCCTTTGCCAATCCGCTGGCGCTGCTGGCCCTCCTGGCGCTGCCGGCAATCTGGTGGCTGCTGCGGTTCACGCCGCCGCGGCCGCTCATGGTGCGCTTCCCGCCTTTCAGGCTGCTGCGCGACCTGATCTCGCGCGAGGAGCAACCCGACAAGATGCCGTGGTGGCTGCTGCTCCTGCGCATGGCGCTGGCGGCATTGCTGATCCTGGCGGTGGCGGGCCCGTCATACAATCCGGGCGGCCCGCCGGTCGCTGGGTCGGGGCCGCTGCTCATCGTGCTCGACAATGGCTGGGCATCGGGCAAGAACTGGGACCAGCGGCGCGATGCGCTGGACCGGCTGCTTGCCGATGCCGAGTCGAACGCGACGCCGGTGGCCTTTGCCAGCACTGCCGCCGATGCGCTGCGCGAGGACATCGCGATGCTTCCCGCCGCCGAGATCCGGCGCAAGATCGCCACCGTCGAACCGCAGGCAGTGCAGCTCGACCGGCCAGCCCTGGCGCGGCGTCTGGCCTCCAGCTTTGCAACGGCCGAGCCGCTCAGGGTCGTGTGGCTTGCCGATGGCATCGATGACGGCGCGGCGCGGGCATTTGCCGAGCAATTGACCAAGCTGGCGCAAGGGCGGGCGCGAGTCGAGGTGCTGCTGCCGAGCGGCGCCGACACGGCGCTGGCGCTGGCGGCGCCGATGCTTGCCTCGGGGCGCCTCAAGGTCAAGGCGCTCAGGGTGCCGCAAAACGCAGCACGCAGCGAGATCGTCCATCTCTCGGCGCTGAACGGCCGCAATCTGGCGAGCCTGGAGCTCACCTTCCCGGCCAATGCCGGCAAGGCAGAGGCCGATATCGAGCTGCCCATTGAGCTGCGCAATGAAGCGGCACGGCTCGAGATCGCCGGCGAGCGCTCGGCGGGCAGCGTGTTCCTGTTCGACGACCGCTATCGCCGCAAGAGCGTGGCGCTGCTGTCGGGCGCGAATATCGAGCAGGCGCAGCCGCTGCTGTCGCCGCTCTATTATGTCAGCCGGGCGCTGCAGCCGACAGCCGAGATCGAGCAGGCGCAGGATCCGGCCGATCTCGCCATTCGGATGGAGCGCGGCCTGTCGATGATCGTGCTGGCGGATATCGGCACGCTGTCGCCCGATCTGAAGGACCGGCTGTCGCGATTCGTCGAGGGCGGCGGCGTGTTGGTGCGGTTTGCCGGCCCGCGACTGGCGGCCGGCGCGGACGAGCTGATTCCGGTCGAGCTCCGGACCGGCGGGCGATCGCTCGGCAGCGCGTTGTCCTGGGAGGAGCCACAGGCGCTTGCGCCTTTCGCCAATGGCACGCCCTTTGCCGGTCTTCCCAGCGACCCGTCGATCAAGGTAACGCGGCAGGTGCTGGCAGAGCCCTCGCCCGATCTCGCGGCGCGGACCTGGGCGACGCTGCAGGACGGCACGCCGCTGGTGACGGCCAATCAACAGGGCGACGGGATGGTGGTGCTGTTCCATGTGACGGCCAATGCCGACTGGTCGAACCTGCCGCTGTCCGGCCTCTTCGTGTCGATGCTCGAGCGCATCGTCGACTTGGCGCGCGGCGCCGGTTCGCAAAAGGCAGCGTCGCCCACCGGGGCAGAGTCCTTCGCACCGAGCCGGACGCTGAACGGCTTTGGCGAGCTCACCGCGCCGACGGTCAATGCCGAGCCGATCGCCGCCGAGGAGATCGGCAAGGTCACCGCCACGATGCGGCACCCGGCGGGGCTCTATGGCGCGCGCAGCGGCCAGCACGCGATCAACATCGCGCCGGCCGGCGATGCGCTTGTTGCCATCGGCGCGGTGCCGGCCGGGATCCAGATCGCAAGCTATGCGCCGCGCACCTCGGTGGCGCTCGCCCCGGCGCTGTTTCTCGCGGCATTGCTGGCGCTCCTCGCCGACAGCGCGATCATGCTCGCCCTGAGCGGTGCGCTGAAGCGGCTGCGGCCGGCGCGCAGCGCGCTGACGCTGCTGGCGGTGCTCGCCGTCTCAATGCTGACGGTGCCGGGCCTCCATGCCCAGGAGAGCACCACGCTGTCGTCCAAGGAGCGCTTCGCCGTCCAGGCGGCAAGCGAGACGCGGCTTGCCTATGTGATGACCGGCAACCGCCAGGTCGACGAAGTCAGCCTGTCGGGACTGACCGGCCTTGGCGACATTCTGGTGCAGCGCACGGCGGTCGAGCCCGGGACACCGGTCGGCATCGATATCGAGCGGGACGAGATCGTGTTCTTCCCCCTGCTCTACTGGCCGGTCACGCCGGACATGCCGGCGCCATCGCCCGAGACGGTGGCGAAGCTCGATGCCTATATGAAGAATGGCGGCACCATCTTCTTCGACACCCGCGATGCCGAGGACGGCACCGCCGGCATGCTGGGCGAGACGACACCGGCCGGCCGGGCGCTCCGCCGCATTCTCGAATCCCTCGACATTCCGCCGCTCGAGCCGGTGCCGCCGGAGCATGTGCTGACCAAGGCCTTCTATCTGATGCAAAGCTTCCCCGGGCGTTATGCCAGCGGCCAGCTGTGGGTCGAGGCCTCGGAGAACGGCAAGGACACGCCGGCCGCCAATGGCAGCGCCGGCAATGCCGATGGCGTGACCACGATCATTATCGGTTCAAATGATTACGCCGCCGCCTGGTCGACCGGAACCAATGGCGAGGCGCTCTATCCCGCCGTGCCGGGGGGCGAGCTCCAGCGCGAGATGGCGTTCCGCGTCGGCATCAATGTCGTCATGTATGCGCTGACCGGCAATTACAAAGCCGATCAGGTGCATGTGCCTGCTCTGCTCGAGCGGCTCGGGCAATAGGAGCGGGAAGCGATGAGCTGGCATCTCGCCTTCGCCCCGCTCGTTCCGCCGCTCGTGATCGCGGTGCTGGGCGCCATCGGGCTCGTCCTGGTGATCCTTGCGTGGCGGGGGTCGTTGCGCGGCTCGGCGCTGCGGTTCCTGGCACTGGCCGCGGTGATCCTGGCGCTCACCGGCCCGTCGCTGCAGCGCGAGGACCGGGCGCCGCTGCCGGATATCGCGGTGTTGGTCAAGGATGAGAGCCAGAGCCAGGCGATCGGCCAGCGCCGGCAGCGGACCGACGACGCGGCGATGCGCATCGCCGCGGAAGCCAAGGCGTTCGGCAATCTCGATCTGCGCGTGGTCAGCGCGCGGTCGGGCGTCACCTCGGGCGAGGACGGGACGCGGCTGTTCCGGGCGCTGCGCGATGCCCTGTCGGACATTCCGCCGGAGCGCTTTGCCGGCGCCATCCTGGTCACCGACGGCCAGGTGCATGACGTGCCGGAGGGCCAGCCGCTGCCGGGCTATGCCGGACCGATCCACTCGCTGATCACCGGCGAGCGCAGCGAGATCGACCGCCGGATCGCACTGGCGCATGTGCCGAAATTCGGCATCGTCGGCCAGGAGCTCAAAATCCGCTTCCGGGTCGACGATCACAATGTCCCCGCCGAGGCCCAAGGACCGGTCGAGGTCGCGATCTCGGTCGACGGCAATG
>JBKOZY010000317.1:0-3770 GCA_046726135.1 Pseudomonadota bacterium
GTGCAGGGTAACGCCGCGCCAGGCTATTCCTCGGCGACCGCGCTCGATGCCATGGAGACGCTTGCCCGCGAGGTGCTGCCGCAGGGCACGAGCTTCGAATGGACGGAGCTTGCCTTCCAGGAGCGCCAGACCGGAAATCTCGCCATCTTCATCTTTGCGCTTTCGGTCCTGTTCGTCTTTCTGGTGCTTGCCGCGCAATATGAGAGCTGGTCACTGCCGCTCTCCATCATCCTCATCGTGCCGATGAGCATCCTGGCGGCGCTGATCGGCGTCTCGGCGCGCGGCATGGACAACAACATCCTCACCCAGATCGGCCTGATCGTGCTGATCGGCCTCGCTGCCAAGAACGCCATCCTGATCGTCGAATTTGCCCGTCATGCCGAGAGCGAGGGCAAATCGCCCGTCGAGGCGGTGGTCGAGGCCTGCCGCTTGCGGCTGCGGCCGATCCTCATGACCTCCTTCGCCTTCATTCTGGGCGTCGTGCCCTTGATGATCGCCACCGGACCTGGAGCGGAGATGCGCCAGGCGCTCGGAACCGCCGTGTTCGCCGGCATGCTCGGCGTGACGATCTTCGGTCTCTTCCTCACGCCCGTGTTCTATGTCGCCATTCGTCTGGCGGTGATGCGCCTCCGTCCTCGGCCGGCGGCGCTTCCCGGCCAGTCGCCAACCTGACCGCCATCGGTCGCATGTCTCGGGGGCTCGATGCTTCGACTTTTCATCTCGCTGCGCTTCATCATGCTGATCGCTTCGGTCGGCACCGCCATCGGCGCCCTTGTCATGTTTGGCGAAGGCGCCGGCCATATCGTCAAGGGTGCCCAGATGGTGGTGAGCCGCGAGGACCCCCGCATGGCAAGCGCCCTCGTCATGTCGGGAACCGATTCCTTCCTGTTCGGCATTGTCCTACTGATCTTCACCTACTCGATCGCCTTCGGCTTCGTGTTCGACCTGCCGCCGGACATCCGCCGCACCGTGCCGTCCTGGATGCGCGTCGAGGGCGTCCAGGAGCTCAAGAACACGCTGTTGAGCGTCATTCTGGTCTATATGGTGGTCGACTTCGCAACCGACTGGGCGGCGGCCGAGGACCCGCTGCCATGGAGCTCCATGCTCGCCAAGCCGGTGGCCATTGTCCTGATCGCTCTCGCCTATCGTCTGATCCACGTCGATAGTGACCCCACGGGCCGGCATGTGGTCTGGAAGGATGACGTGGACGGCGGATGATCGCAGCTGGCGCATGGTCCTCGTCGCGATCGCGGTCGCACTGGTGGCTTATTTGGCAGCCGCCTACTGGATCCTGCCTCGCCTGTGGCGCCACTATGAGCACCAGCGCGGCCTGGCGGGCATGTCGATGGTCACCCACACCGCCCAGGGCATACCCGGGGATCCGATCAATATCGGCCTGGTCGGGACCGAAGAGGACGTCGTCAGGGCTTTCAACAACGCTGAATGGTTCCCGGCGGACCCGATCACGCTGCGCTCGAGCATCGAGATCGTCGGCAGCGTGCTGCTCCACCGTCGCTATCGCGATGCCCCGGTCAGCCCGCTGTTCTTCGTTGGCCGCCGTGAGGATCTCGCCTTCGAGAAGCAAGTCGGCGGCAGTGCTCGGCAGCGCGGCCATATCCGGCTATGGCGGGTGCTGGACAAGGGCGAGGAGCAGCGGCCGGTCTGGCTCGGCTCCGCCACTTTCGACGAGGGCATCGGCTTGAGCCATTACACCGGTGCGGTCACCCATCGCATCGCGCCCGATATCGATGCTGAGCGCGACGGGCTGGTCGGCGACTTGACGCGCGCCAACATGCTCGAGGCAATCTATCTCGTCTACGGCATCGGCCCGACGCTCAAGGGGCGCAATGGCGAAGGCAACCGCTATTACACCGATGGCGAGGTCAAGGTCGGCCGGCTGGTCGAGAAGGGCATCGCCGCCACCGCGCCGCCGCAGGAGACTCCGAGCCCGCTCGCCGTCGAGCTCAAGCTGGCAATCTGGCGCCAGATGCGCGGATTGATCATCGACTGACGATCAGCCCTTTGACTCGTTTGCCGAATTCGGTCAGGCTCCGCCATCCGATAAAAAATGCGTTCTGGGAGGGTTTCATGCGCCGACTGCCGTTTCGTGTCTCGAGCCTGCTTGGCCGCGCCGCCCTTGTCGCGCTGGCTGCGTTGTGTCTCTTCGGCCGTACCGCTGGCGCGGCTGAGCTGAATGCGCTCGTCTGGTGCGACCACTCCGACCCCAATCTGCTCAAGCCCTTCGAGGAGGCCAATGGCGTCAAGGTGAACCTGAAGGAATTCGAGGGCACCGGCGCCGGCTTCGCCATTGTCGATCAGTCGCAGCCCGGTGACTGGGACGTCATGGTGATCGACTCGATCGATGTTCCCCGCGGCGTCGAGAAGAGCCTGTTCGAGCCCTTGCCCGAGGACAAGCTGCCGATCGGCGACCTCTATCCCGAGGTGCGGATGGACGACACCACCAAGGTCGGTGGCAAGCGCTACGGCATGACCGAGAAGTTCGGCTACAACACCATCGGCTTCAACAAGGACAAGGTCGATCAAGCCGACATGCAGTCGCTCGCCGCCCTGACTGATCCGAAATACAAGGGGCGCATCGCGATCTATGACTATTATCTGCCGGTGATCGGCATGGCGGCTCTGGCGCTCGGCAAGAAGACCGCCGATCTGACCGAGGCCGATCTGCCGGCGATCAAGGATGTCCTCCTGAAGATGAAGGCGAATGCCAAGCTGGTCGGCGAGGTGACGGCGAGCCAGACGGCGCTCGCCACCGGCGAGGTCGACATTCTGGTTGGCGGCGGCGAATGGGTCACCGCCGGGCTCTCGAAGGAGAATCCGGCGCTCGATTTTTCCATTCCGAAGGAGGGCGGAATCCTGTGGTCGCAGTCTCTGGCGATGTTCGCTGCCAGCAAGAACAAGGACCTCGCCCTCAAATTCATCCAATATGTGCTGTCGCCCGAAGGTCAGGCGCGCCTTGCCACATCGTCCTGCTATTGGGGCATGCCGGCCAACAGCAGGGCCACCCTGACCGCTGACCAGAAGCGGACCTTGCGCTTCGACGAGCAGCCCTCGTTCCTGGCGCGGGCGCAGCGCTATCCGGCTCCCGATGCCGCGCTCGACAAGAAGATGCAGGATGTCTGGACGGAGATGCTGCAGGCCAAATAGCCGGCAATGAGCTCGATCCGCGCGATCGCCTGGCTGCTGGTCGGTCCGGCGCTCGCCTGGACCGCGCTCTTCTTCATCCTCCCCTTCGCCGCGATGGTTTTAGTCAGCCTTCAGGACCATGCGCAGGGCACCTGGACGCTCGCCAACTACAGCCAGTTCTTCGCCAATCCCAATTACTTCCAGGCGATGGTCAACTCGCTCGAGGTCACCGCGCTCGTGACCATCGTCTCGCTGCTTCTCGCCTATCCTTTCGCCTGGATCCTCGCCGAGATCGTCCCGGAGCGCTGGCAGCGCCTCGCCCTGATGCTGGCGGTGCTGCCGTTCTGGACCTCCTATATCGTTCGCTCCTACAGCTGGCTGCTGGTGCTCGCCGAGCGCGGCGTCGTCAACGGCGCGATCACGGCGACGGGCCTGGTCGACGAGCCGCTCCGCTTAGCCAACACCCGCACCGCAACGGTGATCGGCTTCACCCATTTCTTCGTCATGCTGCTGACCTTGACCATCTACGCCAATCTCAAGCAGCTGAACCCGAACTACCGGCGCGCCGCCGCCGAACTCGCCGCAAGTCCCGTTGCCGCATTCATTCATGTGATCCTGCCCTTGAC
>JBKOZY010000318.1:0-1664 GCA_046726135.1 Pseudomonadota bacterium
CTGCTGGTCCCAGTCGATCAGCTCCTTGATCGGCGAGGGCAGATCCTTGTAGGCCGAGATTACCGCCACCAGCTGCCCGACATCGAGCGTGCCGCGGAGCGCGAAATAGCCGCCCACCGCATAGAACAGGAACGGTGTCAGCTGGGCGAGGAAATTGTTGAGGAACTTGACGAAGAACTTCCGCTGATAGAGCTCGAAGCGGATGTCGTAGATCCTTGACAGCCGATTGCTGGCATCGGCCCGCTCGTAATTCGACGTGTCGTTGGTGTGGACGGCGGTGACCCCTTCCACCACCTCGCCGACCCGCCCGGCAAGCTCGCGGGCGGTGATCTGGCGTTCCTTCTGCAGCACGATGAGCCGCCGCCTGAGGCGTGGGATCAGCACGAACTGCACGCCGATGATCGATGCCGCGATCAACCCGAGCCAGATATTCTGCACCAGGATGAACAGCATCGCGGTGATCGCCTGGCCGCCGAGGAACACCGGCTGGACGAAGGCATCACCGATGAAGCCGCCCATCGGCTCGACCTCGTCCTTCACCATGCTGGCGACCTCGGCCGACTTCACCCGCTTGAACTGATTGATCGGAAAACGCAGCACCCGATCGAGCAGATCGAAGCGGATGCGCCGCAGCATCCGTTCCCCAAGCCGGCCCTTATAGGTGTTGATGTAATATTTGAACAACCCGTTGACGATGACGAGGAACAGGAACACGCAGCTGAGCGCGAACAGCATCTCCAGACGCGTCAGCTCGAAGCCGCTGAACAGCTCGACCGATCCCGAGATCGGCAGCCATGACGGCGCCGACAGCGTCAGGTTCATGAAGGTCTGGGTGTCCTCCGGATTTTCGAAGCCGCGCCCCTGGATCGGGCCATTGACGATGTATTTCGGCAGATCGAGCGACCAGAAATAGGTCGGCATGGAGGCAAGCACGACAGCCAGGATCCACAGCTGCTGGGGCCTGGTGTGCGTCCAGATATAGCGCAGCAGGCTGCTGTCCATCGATCCTTTCATCGCCGGCCACCGCGACTGGCAGGTTCGAGCACGACAAGCCGTCGCTGCCCATAGGGGGAGTGCTCGATGATCCCGTCCTCGAGGGCGAAATCAATGCGGCAGAGCTGCCTGACCCCTGGCCGGCTCAGCAGATGGGGCACCTGGAGAGCTGCCCTTTCGAGCTCGAGCGCCCACTCGATGACCACGATCCGCGCATGATCGACGAGATCGAGGAGCTTGCTGCCGAGGGGTTCGTTGCTTCCCGCCCGCTTGAGGGAATAGCCAAGCATGACGAGCCCATAGGTGTAGGCTGCAAGATCGAAGGTCAACTCCTGGAACTTGCGGGCCACATGACGCACCCGGCAGGGTCTGCCATGGAGCTCGGTCTCGTCCCGCGGGACGACCTTGGGATCAACCACCAGGACCGATTCCGGATGATGGATGAGGAACGGGGTCACCGGGGTGAGATGGCCGCCGATTTCGACGATGTGAGCGCACTCCCGGACGAAATAGGCCGCGAGCAGCTGTCGCACCGGGGCCGCCGGGCCGGCGAGATGCGATATGCCGGCCATAGGCGCCTGATCTGCCGGTGATCTCTCCAAATGCTCGAAATCCATGAGTCTCGCGGAAAGAAAGCGTAGGTTGCGTGGTTTGCGGCGGGAGCATACAAG
>JBKOZY010000319.1:0-3350 GCA_046726135.1 Pseudomonadota bacterium
TATTTGCAGGGCTGCGAGAGCGAATGGAGGAGTTGATTGCAATCGGAAGGTTGCGATCACCAAAGGCTGTGCTTGATGAAATCAAACCTGGCGATGATTGCCATAAATGGTGCAAGGCGCAGACCGCCCTCTTTGTGGAAGAGTCGATTGAAGTGCAGCGGATTGTACGAACGCTCATGGCGACGCACATTAACACAGCGAAACCGCACAAAGGCATCAATGGCGGCGATCCGTTTGTGATCGCTATGGCGAAGGAGGGCGGTAGGAATTGGACAGTTGTTAGCGATGAGCATCCAGGGACTATCGAGAACAGGAAAATCCCATTCGTGTGTGGCGCCGAAAACGTTACATGCATCACTTTTAAGCAGATGATGCTTGCCGAAGGCTGGAAATTCTAGGACAGCGCCATGACCGATGGCCGCTCCCTGCTTGACCGGCTTGCGCCGGTGCCGGTGCCCGGCGACGACGCATCGCTGACGAGCCTTCTCGACCGGTTGAAGGCGGCGAAGGGCGACGTGCTGCTGGCCGTCCTCGAGCGACACGATCCTGCCCGGCGGCTCGTCGCCTCGATCGCCCAGGGTGCGCCATTCCTCAGTGATCTCCTCGCCGGCGATTCCGATTTCGCCGCCGAATGCTTCAGCGAGGTGCCGGAGACCCTTCTCGATCGGCTGTGCCGCAGCCTTCGCGCCGCCGGTCTCGCCGTCGAGGACGGCGAGGATATGAGCACCGTTCTCAGGCTGCGCCGACGCGAGCTGGCGCTGCTGGTGGCGCTGGCCGATCTCGGCGGCGTCTGGGACGACGAGACGGTGATGACCGCTTTGACCCGTTTTGCCGATGCCGCGGTTGCCGCCACGGTCGATCATCTGCTGCTCGCCGCCCATCGCGCCGGTCGCCTCGCTCTTGCCGATCCGGCGATGCCCGGCAAGGACAGCGGCTATATCGTGCTCGCAATGGGCAAGCAGGGCGCCGGCGAGCTCAACTATTCGAGCGACATCGACCTCATCGTTCTGTTTGATCCCAAGTCGGCGCCACTCATCCGCAATGACGAGCCGGCGGTGTTCTTCGTCAGGCTGACCAAGAAGCTCGCCGGCCTCCTGCAGGACGTGACCGACAAGGGTTATGCCTTGCGCGTCGATCTTCGGCTGCGGCCCGACCCGCGTGCCACCCAGGTGGCAATCTCGGTCGAGGCAGCCGCCACCTATTATGAGAACATGGGGCAGAATTGGGAACGCGCCGCGATGATCAAGGCCCGGCCTTGTGCCGGTGATCTCGATCGCGCCGAGGATTTTCTCGATCGGCTCCAGCCCTATATCTGGCGCAAGCATCTCGACTTTGCGGCGATCGCCGATGTGCAGTCGATGAAGCGGCAGATCCATGCCGCCAAGGGTCACGCCACCATTGCCGTCGAAGGTCACAATCTGAAGCTGGGCCGTGGCGGGATCCGCGAGATCGAGTTCTTCGTGCAAACCCAGCAGCTCATTGCCGGCGGCCGCAATCCCGCCCTGCGCGGCCGCCGCACCCTCGACATGCTGGCCGAGCTGGCCAGCGAGGGCTGGATCACCGACGCGGCCGCCTCGGAGCTGCGTCAGGCCTATCTGTTCCTGCGCCGCATCGAGCACCGCCTGCAGATGATTGACGACGAGCAGACCCAGGACCTGCCCGACAATCCCGTGGCCTTTGCCCGCCTGGCGCGCTTCAGCGGCTATGCCGAGACGGCAGGCTTGGCCGCTGATTTGCGTGTCACCTTCGAGACGGTGCAGCGTCATTATGCGGCGCTGTTCGAAGAGGCGGACGCCCTCGCGGCCGAGTCCGGCAGCCTTGTCTTCACGGGTGCCGGCGATGATCCCGAGACCATCGCCACCCTGGCCCGGATGGGCTTCCGTCAGCCGAGCGAGCTCTCGGCAACCATCCGCGGCTGGCATTTCGGGCGCTATCCCGCCACCCGCTCGGCGCGCGCCCGCGAGCTTCTGACCGAGTTGATGCCGGCGCTCCTGGCGGCGCTCGCCGAGACCGGCGACCCCGACCTCGCCTTCATCTCCTTCGACCGCTTCCTTGCCGGCCTTCCCGCCGGCGTTCAGCTGTTCTCGCTGCTCAGGGCCAATCCGCAGCTCCTCGGCCTCATCGCGACCATTCTCGGCTCGGCGCCGCGACTGGCGCTCGAGCTGGCGCATCGCCCGAAGGTCCTCGACGCCGTCCTCGATCCCGGCTTCTTCGCCCGCATGCCGTCCAAAGAGGAGATCGAGGTGCAGGTTGCCGCCGCGGTTCCTCGCAACGCTCCGCTCGAGGAGGTGATGGATCGGGTGCGGGTGATCGGCAAGGAGCAGATGTTCCGGGTCGGCGTCCGCGTGCTGTCGGACACGGTGGGCGCCGCCGAGGCCGGCGCCGCCTTTTCCGGCATCGCCGAGATCCTGATCGACACGCTGCTCTCGGCGGTCGAGCGCGAGATGGCGTTCAAGCATGGACGGGTGCCGATGGGCCGCACCGCCGTTTTGGCGCTCGGCAAGCTCGGCGGCCGCGAGATGACGGCCTCAAGCGATCTCGACCTGATCCTCATCTATGATCACCAGCCTGGCGCCGAAGGCTCAGACGGCACCCGCCCGCTCAGCGTCGGGCAATATTACGCCCGCCTGACCCAGCGCCTGATCGCGGCGATATCCGCCATGACTGGCGAGGGGCGGCTCTATGATGTCGATCTCAGACTCCGTCCCTCGGGCAACAAGGGGCCGGTGGCGACCCATCTCACGAGCTTCCGCAGCTACCATCGCGAGTCCGCCTGGACCTGGGAGAGGCTGGCCCTGACGCGGGCCAGGGTGGTCGCGGGCGATCCCGATCTCGTCGCCGAGACCTTTCAGGCGGTGCGGAATGCCCTGCGCTCTCGCCGTGACAGCGAGACGGCGCGGGCCGATATTCTCGACATGCGCCGGCGCCTCCTTGCCGAATTCGGCGGCCGTGGCCTGTGGGACCTCAAGCATGCCCGCGGTGGATTGGTCGAGATCGAGTTCATCGTCCAGGCGCTGCAGATCCTGCATGCCGCCGACAACCCGGCGGTGCTCGACCAGAACACCCTCGGTGCTTTGTCGCAACTGGCGGCCGCGGGGCTTCTTGCTCCCGCCGATCACGAGACCCTCAAGCAGGCGGGCCAGCTTTATAACCGCCTCACCCAGCTCCTGCGGCTCTGCGTCGCCGACCGCTTCGATCCTGCTCAGGCGCCGGAGGGGTTGCGCCGGCTGGTCGCCCAGGCGGCGGTGGCGCCGGACTTCAACGCTGCCGAGGCGACGGTGATGGAGGCCCAGGAGCGCGTCGCCCGCACCTTCGATCGATTGATCGGGAAGGTTTAGGGCGGCTTGATG
>JBKOZY010000320.1:0-5977 GCA_046726135.1 Pseudomonadota bacterium
CCACCGGGAAATGCCGTGACGAAGGGCATTGTTGACGAGATGACGCTGCCAGACGGCAACATCCGCGGCCATTACGCCGAGGTCGCCGCCTGGCTGCACGGGCTGTCGCGCGCCGATCTGGTGCGCAACCAGAAGGAAGCCGAGGCGATCTTCCGCAGGAGCGGCATCACTTTCGCGGTCTATGGCGGGATCGAGACCAATGAGCGGTTGATCCCCTTCGACATCATCCCCCGGTTGTTTGCAGCGGCAGAATGGCGGCGCCTGGCTGCCGGCATCGAGCAGCGGGTGCGCGCGCTCAATTCCTTCATCCATGATGTCTATCATCGACAGGAGATCCTGCGGGCCAAGCGCATTCCGGCACAACTGGTCCTGCAGAACGAGGCCTTCGTGCCGGAGATGATGGGAGTCAACCCGCCGCGCAACGTCTATGCGCATGTCATCGGCATCGATATCGTGCGGGTCGGCGAGTGGGATTATTTCGTGCTGGAAGACAATTGCCGCACGCCTTCCGGCGTCTCCTACATGCTGGAGGGCCGCGAGGCGATGATGTTCCTGTTTCCGGAGCTGTTCGCCAAGCACCGGGTCGCGCCGATCGAAAACTACCCGGACATGCTTCAGAAGACGCTGATCTCGGTGGCGCCGCCCGCCGCCGACGAGCCGACGCTGGCCGTGCTCACCCCCGGCATCTACAATTCTGCCTATTACGAACATGCCTTTCTTGCCGACGAGATGGGCGTCGAGCTGTGCGAGGGCAGCGATCTCTTCGTCGAGGATGGCTGGTGCTACATGCGCACCACGCAAGCGCCCAAACGCGTCGACGTGATCTACCGCCGAATCGACGATGCCTTCTTGGACCCCCTCACCTTCCGCGCCGACTCGTCGCTCGGCGTTCCCGGGCTGTTCGATGTCTACCGCGCCGGCCGAGTCAATCTGGTGAATGCGCCGGGAACGGGGATCGCCGACGACAAGAGCATCTACGCCTATATGCCGGAGATCATCGAGTTCTACACCGGCGAGCGGCCGATGCTGTCGAACGTGCCGACCTGGCGGTGCTCCGACGCAGACGATCTCGGTCATGTGCTGCAGCATCTGCCCGAGCTCGTGGTCAAGGAAGTCCATGGTTCGGGCGGTTATGGCATGCTGGTCGGGCCGAGCTCGACGCGGGCGCAGATCGCCGAGTTCCGCAAGAAGCTCGAAGCATCGCCGGCAAAGTACATTGCGCAACCCACGCTGGCTCTGTCGACCGCGCCCACGCTTACGCCGAACGGCGTGGCGCCGCGCCATGTCGATCTGCGTCCCTTCGTGCTGACCGGCGATCGGGTGCGCATCACCAAGGGAGGATTCACCCGGGTCGCCCTGAAGAAGGGCTCTCTGGTCGTCAATTCCAGCCAGGGCGGCGGGACCAAGGACACATGGGTTCTGGAAGACTAGACCAGATCTTGCTCGGCCGATCGGCGGCAGCGCTCTATTGGATGTCGCGCTATGTCGAGCGGGCCGAGAACATGGCCCGTCTTGCGGAGGTCGGATACCGCATCTCGCTGATGCCGCGGGCTAGCGAAGGTCATCGGGACGAATGGCGCTCGACGCTCCAGAGCTGCGGCTGCGAGCAGAGCTATGTTGCCCAGCATGACGAGATTACCGGCAGCAAGGTGATCCAGCATCTCCTGTTCGACGAGAGCAATCCCGGGAGCATCCGCTCCTCGATCAGCACCGCGCGCGACAATGCGCGCGCCGTCCGCACCGCCTTGTCGCGAGACGTCTGGGAGGCGCTGAACACCACCTGGAACGACCTCTCCCGCGTCAGGCCCGACGAGATCGAAACCTTTCGGCTCCCTGGATTTCTCGAATGGGTCCGCCAGCGCTCGATGCTGTTTCGCGGCGCCATGGTGTCGACCATGTTGCGCAAGGACACGTTCTTTTTCAGCCAGCTCGGCACCTTCATCGAGCGGGCCGATTCCACCGCGCGCATCATCGATGTGAAATATTACCTGCTGCTGCCGGACAGCGTGTCCGTCGGCGGCGAGACCGACATGCAGCAATGGGCCCAGATCCTACGCTCGGTATCGGCGAAACGCGCCTATCGGTGGCTCTACCGCGACAGCGGCCACGCGCCGTTCCGTATTGCCGAGTTTCTGATGTTGCGCGAGGAAATGCCGCGCTCGCTGCTGTTCTGCTATCGGCGGGTGACCGAGGCGCTGGACGGGCTGTATGAGAATTATGGCGAGCGTCGTCCCTGCCATCAGGCGGCCGCAGCCATTGCTGCCGAGCTTGCCGGTAACGACATGTCGGTGATCTTCCGATCGGGTCTCCACGAATATCTCAGTCGCTTCATGGAGCGGAACAATGCGCTGTCGGTCGGCATTGCCGCCGATTACAACTTCCCATGAGAGGTATCTGGCGGTGACCCCGTGCTGATCGGAATCCGGCATGAGACGCGCTATGTCTATGACAGGCCCGTCAGCTATTCGCTGCAGCGGTTGCACCTCACGCCGAGCGATACGGCAGCGCAGAAAGTGTCGTCATGGGTTATCGAGGCGCCGGGCATCGAGCAGGCACTGTGCTATATTGACTGCTTCGGCAATCAGACCCACCTCATCAGCCAATCAGGGCTGCATGAAGAGGTGTCGATCGTCGCGCGCGGCACGGTGATGACTGAGGATCGGGCGGGTGTCCTGCCCTATGTTCCGGGACCGGTGCCCGATGCGCTGTATCTGCGCCAAACCCCGGCCACCGAGGCCAATGCGGCGATCATCGAGCTGACGCAGGCGCTTGGTGGTCTTGCCGGCCTCGACCTGCTGCATGGCCTGATGAATCTCGTGCGCGACCGGATCGACTACGAGACCGGCGTCACCCATGCCCATACCACCGCCGGCGAGGCGCTGGCCGGCGGTCGCGGCGTGTGCCAGGACCATGCCCATGTCTTCATCGCCGCAGCGCGCCATTGCGGCGTCCCCAGCCGCTATGTCTCGGGATATCTGCTGTTGGAGGGCAACGACTTCGCCGAGGCCGGGCATGGGTGGGCCGAGTCGCTGGTGCCGGGCCTGGGTTGGGTGGGATTTGACTGCGCCAACCGGGTGTGCCCTACCGATCGCCATGTGCGTCTCTGCGCCGGGCTCGATGCCCGAAGCGTCAGGCCGGTGGCGGGAACCCGACGCGGCGGCGATGGCGAGAGGCTCGCGGTGGAGGTCAATGTGACGGAGGCGCAGCAGCAATGACCTATGGCGTGGGGATGGTGCTGGAAGGGGGGCTTGTTCTGGCAGCCGATACCCGCACCAATGCCGGGGTCGACAACATCGCCACCTTCAAGAAGCTGCATGTGTGGGAGCGCAAGGGGGAGCGCGTCATCATGCTGGTCACCGCCGGCAATCTCGCCGTCACCCAGGCGGTGGTCGGTCTCCTCGGCGAAGAGGCGCAGGCCAACCGCCGGAAGGACGCTCGTCCCAATCTCTTCAGTGCACCGAACATGTTTCAGGCAGCGCGGGTGGTCGGTACGGCGCTGCGCGATATCCGGTTGGTCGACGGCGAGGCGCTGATGGCGGCGAATGGCGACTTCTCGGCGACATTGCTGCTCGGCGGTCAGATCGGCAAGGAGCGGCCGCGGTTGTTCCTGATCTATGCCGCGGGAAATTTCATCGAGGCGACGGAGGACACGCCGTTTCTCCAGGTCGGCGAGACCAAATATGGCAAGCCGATCCTCGACCGCGTCGCGGTGCAGTCCATGTCGCTCGGCCAGGCCGGCAAGCTCGTGCTTCTGTCCTTCGACTCGACCTTGCGGTCCAATCTCTCGGTCGGCCTGCCCATCGATCTCATGCTCTATCAGCGCGACTCGCTGACCGCGGACGGCCAGCGGCGCATCGGCAAGGACGACCTCTATTTCAGGAAGCTCTCGAGCGACTGGTCGAAGGCGTTGCGGACCGCCTTTGCCGGAATCGAAGAGTTGGACCATTGATGCTTTTCCACGGACTGGCTGCTCCGGCATGAGCTCGACCGAGTTGCCGCGACCCTACACGGTCACCAATGCGCGCGTCCTCGCGATCGCGGTGCCGATGACGCTGTCGAATGCGACGACGCCGTTGCTCGGCGTGGTCGCGACGGCGGTGATCGGAAGGCTTGGCCAGGCGCATGTCCTTGGCGCGGTCGCCATGTCGTCGATCGTGTTCGACTGCCTGTTCTGGCTGTTCGCATTCCTCAGAATGGGGACGGTTGCGCTCACGGCCCAGGCGCTCGGGGCCGGCGACGTCGCCGAGGAGCGCGCCACGTTGGTCCGCGCGCTGCTGCTTGCCGGCCTGATCGGCGTTGCGCTGATCGCCGTGCAGGTGCCGCTTGCCGCTGTCACCTATGGGCTGATGGGGGCGAGCCCGGAGGTCACGCAGGCGGCGCAAATCTATTTCGCGATTCGCATCTGGTCGGCACCACTCGCATTGGCGAATTACACGCTGCTGGGATGGTTTGTCGGCCTTGCCCGCGCCAGCACCGCGCTGGCGCTCCAGGTCGTCATCAATGTGACCAATGCTGCGATGATCGCGTTGCTCGTGATCCATTTCGCGATGGGTGTCGCCGGCGCGGCGCTTGCCGCGGTGATTGCCGAGGCGATCGGTGCTGCAATCGGGCTCGCCATGGCATTGCGCATCCTCGGAATGCGCCTGCCCGAAGCCTCGCGCGTGTTCGATGTTGCGCATATCATGCGCATGTTCCTGATCAACCGCGACATCCTGATCCGCACTGCCGCACTGATCGCTGCATGGCTGTTCTTTGCAGCGCGAGGGGCGCGTGCCGGCGACGTGGTGCTGGCGGCCAATTCGGTGTTGCACAATTTCGTGCTGGTGGGAGCCTTCTTTCTCGACGGCTTCGCCTCTGCGGCCGAGCAATTGTGCGGGCGCGCGGTCGGCGCTCGCAACGACGTGGCGTTCTCGCGCGCGGTCAAGCTGTCGCTATCCTGGGGTTTCGGCTTCGGCATCGCCGCCACGATCGTCTTCCTCGTCCTCGGTCCGCAGCTGATCGATCTGATGACATCGAATGACGAGGTTCGCCAGGTGGCGCGCCACTACCTCGTCTATGCCGCGCTCGCCTCGGTGATCGGCACTTTTGCCTTCACCTATGATGGCATCTATATCGGTGCGACATGGACGCGCGACATGCGGAATCTGATGCTGATCACGCTCCTGCTCTATTTCGCCGTCTGGTGGCTGACGCGGTCGCTGGGCAATAGCGGCCTGTGGCTCGCGCTTCTGACATTTCTCGGAACACGCGGCCTGTTGCAGGCGGCGCGGTTTCCAGCGCTCGCCCGGCAGACCTTCAACGATACCCGTCGTGCGATGCTCTAGTCGCGGCTCTCATGCGGATAGGTACGCGAATGCGCTTCCACGACTGCTTCCTCGAGCGGCCGCCCGGACCGATAGGCGGCGAGATCATCGCTGCGAGGCACTCCGGCGAGGAGCCGCGGGCATGGCTCGGCATCTCCGATGATGGTGCGTATCGGGAGCCGTTCGGCATAGATCGGCAGGAGGTAGTCCTCCTCGTCATCGGCGACTCCCTTGGCCCGAATCTTGGCTGAAGCCCGCTCGATCTCCATGGTGATCACGGTGGTCGCCTTGAACTCCTGCGGCGACATCGCGCGAAGCCTGGCGGTCCGCCCCGGAAAGAATCGATCGACCATCATGGTCAGGGCGTGGCGCTTCGCGTCGGGCTCATCGACCAGCTTGGCCCGACCAAACGCCATGACGGACCGGTAGTCCGCCGAATGGTTGAAGCCGCAGCGCGCCAGAATGAGGCTGTCGAGATGGGTGACCGTCAGGCACGCCGGCTCGCCCGAAGACAGATTGCGCAGCATGCGACTGGCGCTGCTGCCATGCCAATAGAGGCGCGTGCCCTCGCGCCAGAACAATGTCGGCGTGCAATAGGGCTGCCCGTCAATGACGTAGGAGACATGACAGAAGGCCGCCGAATCGAGCAGCGCATGGACGGTTGCATGATCGTA
>JBKOZY010000321.1:0-3241 GCA_046726135.1 Pseudomonadota bacterium
GGCATAGAGCAGTGCCGCGAGGCCGGCGAGCGCCGTTGCCACCGCCGAAAGGGTGTCGGCATCGTCCCAAAGCCAAGATCTGCGCATGCCGCCGCTCCCGCCAGAAACGCCGGCGGAAGGGTAGCAATTTTCCGTCGCAGCGCCAGCGGTGCGATGGAAAGATGGCGGACGGGTCAGCCCTTGCGGTGACTCAAGGCCCAGACATAGGCCGCGACGGCGTTCAGCTCGTTGTCCTTGAGCTCGACGCCGCCATAGGGCGGCATGGCGCCCGTGTGGTTCTTGGGCTCAGCGACACCGGTCTTGATGGTCCCGGCGATGCCCGTGACGCTGCCATCGCTCCACAGAAAGCTGCCGCTGGTCAGATCGGCTCCGAGCGGAGTGCCCTTGCCGTCGGCGCCATGGCAGCCGACACAGGTGGCGCCGGCCACCTCGCCATGGAAGATCTTGCGGCCGAGCGCCAGCTGGTCGGGCGACGACCCAGGCGGGATCGGCAGATTGGCGAGGCTGCCGGCATCGGGATTGACGCCTTCCGGCGGATCGGCCGGCGGCGCGGTGGCGGCGGTGGCAACAGCTCCGGCAGCGGCCTCGACGGGCGCCATGGGATGGCCCTCATAGGTCACCCGCCAGATGCGGCCTGCCTTGTCGTCGCTGATGAAGAGGGCGCCATCGGGCGCGACCGCCAGGCCCGAAGGACGATGGGCGGCGCCGCCCGGATCCTTTTCCCGGCCGGCGAACCCATCGGCAAAGACCACATAGTCGCCCGCCGTCGCGCCGTCCTTCAAAGGCTGGAAGACGATATTGTAGCCGCCTTGCGGGCCGGGGGCACGGTTCCACGAGCCATGGAAGGCGATGAAGGCACCGCCGCGATAGGCGGTCGGGAATGCCGAGCCGTTATAGATCTTGAGATCGTTGGGCGCCCAATGGGCCGGATAGGCGGCTACCGGCGGTACCATATCAGCGCAAACGCCAATCTTCTTGCCGCCATCGCCGCCATATTCCGGAGCGAGGACCAGCTTCTTCCGGAAGCCGTCGTAATAGCACATGGGCCAGCCATAGGAGGCGCCCTGCTTCAGGATCACCACCTCCTCGGCCGGCAGCTCGAAGCCCTGCTTGGCGGTATAGAGCTCGGGCCAGTTCTCGCGGAGCTGGTCGCGCCCGTGCTGGGTGACATAGAGGCGACCGTTCGAGTCGAAGTCGAACCCTTCCGCATTGCGCAGGCCGCTGGCATAGCGCTCCTTGGGGGAGAAGCGCTGTCCGGTCTTGTTGGCGTCATAGCGCCAAATGCCGGCACGGGTCTCGAGCTCGGTGCAGGGATCGTTGCCGCGTGAATGCGGCATGCGGTTCTTGACCTCGCAGGAATTGGTGGCCGAGCCCATCGACACGAAGAGATTGCCGTCGGCATCGATGATGAATGGGTGCATCGGATGATCGCCGTCGAGCGGCATACGCTCGACGATCGTCTCGGGCTTGGCAGTCGGAGTCGTTTCGCCGGGTTTCAAGGAATAGCGCACGATGCGGTCATTGATCTCGGCGTAAAGCGCATCCTTGTAGAGCGCGATGCCGGTGCCGCCATGATCGCCCTCGGCAGCCGTCGCACCAAACCGCTCCTGTGCATCGGCGCTGCCGGTTCCCTTGGTGTCCTTGAGAGCGAGCAGGAAGCCGCCGGCGGGCGGCCTATCATCGCCGTAATAGGTGCCGCTCCAGGTGTTGACATAGAGCGTGCCATCGGGCGCCACGGCCATCTGGCGGGCGTGGCCGACCTTGTCGGCAAAAATGGTGGCGCAGAAGCCCTTGGGAAGGCTGATGCCGGCATCGGCAGCATTGCAAGCCGCCTGGGCTTCCCCGGCGAAGCCCATGACAGTGCCGAACGTTGCGACGGCGACACGCGCCGCGTGCGGAATACGACCCATGCGAGGTCCTCCAAGCATGCGCTCCAGCCTGTCCAGATAGGCAAGGGATGGACCGGCTTTCAAGTTGCGGCCTCTCTCGCCGAGCGGCCTCGAACATCAATTCGGCGGTGGACGAATTGAAGCTCAAGAGCGGGGAAGAGGCCTATGCGGTGATCAAGGCCTCGGACGTGATGGTCGCCGTCGACTGGAGCTTTTTCCCGCGCTCACGACGTACCCCGCCTGCAGAAAACGCGGAACCACCGGGATCGGGCCCTCCCCATATGCTGGGTCCCCTAGGTCCCAAGGAGGGTCGCATCAATGACGCAAGCTCTCAAAAGCCACCCGATCTCGATCGAGCGCAATCCCAACCGTGTCCGGGTTCATTTCAACGGGCGGGTGGTTGCCGACACCGGCTCGGCGCTGACCTTACGTGAGGCGAGCTTGGCGCCTGTACTATACATTCCGCGCGCGGATGCCGACATGGCGCTCCTCGAGCGAACCAGTCACCGCACCCACTGCCCGTTCAAGAGCGATGCCAGCTACTACACGCTGAAGGTCGACGGGCGCGTTGCCGAGAACGCCGTTTGGACCTATGAGGAGCCGTTTCCCGGGGTTCAGGCCATCAAGGGCCATCTCGCCTTCTATCCCAATCGGGTCGACAAGATTGAGGAATTGCCGGCCTGATGATTTTGCGGCGCGCGTGGGTTACAAGATCCCAACCCCGGAGCCCAAATGATTTCAAAACAGGCAAAATATGCATTGCGCGCCCTTATCGGGCTGGCGCGAGCCGAGCCCGGGCGCGCCGTGCTGACCGCCGATCTCGCGGCGCGGCAGCGCATCCCGAAAAAGTTCCTGGAGCAGATCCTGCTGCTGTTGAAGCGGTCGGGCATGGTGCAGAGCCGGCGCGGGGCGCTGGGCGGCTATGTCCTGATCAAGCCGCCGCAGGACATCAGCTTTCTCGACGTGCTGCGGCTGGTCGACGGACCGATCGCGCCGCTGCCATGCCTTAGCATCACCGCCTATCGGCGTTGTCTCGATTGCCCGGACGAGGAGTCCTGCGAGATGCGGCAAGCCTTCCAGAAGGTCACCGAGGCGACGCGCCGGGTGCTGGAGGAGACCACGATCGCCGACGCGCTGGCCGCAAGCGATACCGACAGGGGCGATCGCATGCGCCATTTCGCGGTCGGACAGCGCTGAGTTCGCTCAAGAATCCAGATTGTTCGTAAGAACGAACGAATCCGGTTGACAATCTCTACAAATCTTGTCGAAATAGCAGGGTCGGCGGACGGAGAGTGCTATGCTCAAGCTGAAGGCCCTGCTCATGTGTCTCTTTGGAACCCGCAACCTGGCCC
>JBKOZY010000322.1:0-2397 GCA_046726135.1 Pseudomonadota bacterium
AGCGCCCTCGACATGTCGGTGCAGGCGCAGATCGTCGATCTCCTGCGCCATCTTCAGGAGCGCCACGACCTCGCCTATCTCTTCATCAGCCATGATCTCAAGGTGGTCCGGGCACTCGCCAATGAGGTGATCGTGATGCGCAATGGCGAGGTGGTGGAGCATGGTCCGGCCGCTGACATCTTCGACCGGCCGCAAAGCGATTACACCAAGGCGCTGCTCGCCGCCGCCCTCCATCTCCGCACTGCTCCGGTCGATGTCGTGCGTCAGTAGCTCAGGCGATCCGCCTGACGCTCGTCACCGCGCCATGGCCGCCGGCGATCCGCGCGATCGTCTCCGACAAGGGCTCGATCACCACCTTCATATGGTGACCATTGGCATGGATGATCCGCACCCCGTCAAGCATCATGCCCACATGCCCTTTCCAGAACACCAGATCGCCGCGCCTGAGTGGCACATTGCTCCAGCCCTCGAGCGACCGTCCCACCGCCGCTTCGATCATATGGCTGTCGCGCGGCGAGGTGATCCCGCAAGCCTGCAGCGACAGTTGCACGAGACCCGAGCAGTCGAGGCCTTCATAGGACTTGCCGCCCCACAGATAGGGCGCATTGACAAACCCCTCCGCCACCAACCCGGGATCGGCAGCCAGCGTGCCGAGCGGCGCCATCATCGCGCGCACCACGAACCCGCCGCCATCGAGCTGCGCGAACCGGTCGTCCTCGTCACCGTGATTCACCGCAACCCGGCAATTGAGATAGAGCGCACCGAGCGGCGGCGACTTGATGTCGGGTCTGCTGAAGCGAAAGGTCTTGGATGCGGTGATCCGGTGCGTCGGCGCCCTTCCCGCCACGGCAAGCGCCGCGCGCGGCAGATAGCCGACATAACCATCCTCCTCGAGCTCCGCCTTGACGAAGGCATCATCGCCTTCCGCCACCTGCACCCGCTCGCCGAGCAGCGCCTCGGTCACCAGACCGGAATCGGCATCCACCGCCTTGTGCATCGGCGCAATCGGCGTGGCTATCACGCGCAGCACCGGCCCCTCCTCTCTCATGCGACCTTCCGGCCGATCTCGCCGGCGCAGCTGGTGATCGTATCGCCCAGCCGCTCGATGAACAGCGCGCCCTTCAGCGTGCGCTGCACCAGCACATTGCGCCGATCCGCCTCGTCGCGCCGCCGTCCCAACAGCCCCTGCTTACCCATCGCATCGAGCGCCCGCGTGATCACCGGCTTGGTAACCTTGAGCCGCTGCGCCAGTGCTCGCACCGTATGCGGCGGCGCCTCGAGATAGACGATGAGCAGGATCGCCAGCTGCCGCGCCGACAGATCGGGCTCGTCGTCGGTTACCAGATGCAGGTTGACGGCGTGCCACAGGCGGAGCGCCTCTGCCGTGGTCAATTGCAGGCTCATGGCACTGGGCAGCCCTTGCGCGGGATTCGTTTCGGAGCCGTTCCATTCTAGGCCGGCCATCGCTCCCGGCAAAGTGAAAACAGCGCCCTGATCCCCTGCGCGTCGCCGCCGACCGGCCGTCCGGGCTTGGCCGTCGGAGTCCAGGCGAAGATGTCGAAATGAGCGTAGCTTCGCGCCCGCTCGACAAATCGCCGAAGGAACAGGGCGGCGGTGATCGACCCGGCAAAGCCCGACGACCCGGCATTGTTGAGGTCGGCGATCTTGCTCTCGAACAGCGTGTTGTAGGGACGCCACAGCGGCAGTCGCCACAGCGGATCGTTCTCCGCCCTGCCATGGCGGGCGAGCGCCTCGGCCAGCCGGTCGTCATCGGTGTAGAAGGGCGGCAGGTCCGGGCCAAGCGCCACCCGCGCCGCGCCGGTCAGGGTCGCCATGTCGATCAGGAGATCGGGCGCTTCCTCATCGGCCCGTGCCAGCGCGTCTGCCAGGATCAGCCGGCCCTCGGCATCGGTGTTGCCGATCTCGACGGTGAGCCCCTTGCGGCTCCTGAGAATGTCGCCCGGCCGAAAGGCGCTGCCGGAGATCGCATTGTCGACTGCGGGAATGAGCACCCTGAGGCGCACCGGCAGGCGCGTTTCCATGATCAGCGCCGCGAGGCCGAGGACATTGGCGGCGCCTCCCATGTCCTTCTTCATCAGCAGCATGTTGGCGGACGGCTTGATATCGAGACCGCCGGTGTCGAAGGTGACACCCTTGCCCACCAGCGTCAGCTTCGGCCGATCGGGCTCGCCGCTGGTGAAATCGATGAGCCGCGGCGGCCGGTTGCTCGCCGCCCCCACCGCATGGATCAGCGGGAACCCCTGGGCCAGCGCCTCGCCGGCAGTGACGCTGAAGCTCGCCCCATGACGCTCGGCCACCCCGCGGGCCGCCGCTTCGAGCTCTGCCGGTCCGAGATCATTGGCCGGCGTGTTGATGAGGTCCCGGACCAGCGTGACC
>JBKOZY010000323.1:0-2857 GCA_046726135.1 Pseudomonadota bacterium
ACCTTCTTCTACATCACGCTGCCGCATCTCGCCCGTCCGATCACGGTGGTCATTCTCATCGAAACAATCTTCCTCCTGACGGTGTTCGCCGAGATCTATGTCACGACCGGCGGCGGCGAGCGCACCAACAATCTCGCCTTCCTGATCTATTCGTCGGCGCTCAAGGAATATGACATCGGTACGGCATCCGCCGGCGGCCTGGTTGCCGTCGTGCTCGCCAATATCGTCGCAATCTTCCTTGTCCGCCTGGTCGGAAAGAATCTCGATGCCTAACAACATCATGCCCTAGCCATGGCACGCGAAGTCACCCCGGCACGCAAGATCACCGTCACCATCGCCGCCTGGGCGGTCGGGCTCGTCATCGCCTTCCCGATCATCTGGATGATCCTGACCAGCTTCAAGACCGAGCTCGAAGCTTCGTCGCTACCACCGAAATTTGTGTTCTTCGACTGGACGGTCGAGAATTATGCGATCGTCCAGCAACGCAGCGACTACTTTCACCATGCGATGAACTCGCTGATCATCGCTGGCGGATCGGTGCTCCTGGCACTGATCATTGCCGTTCCGGCGGCGTGGGCGATGGCTTTCGCGCCGACGGAACGGACGCGCGGCACACTGCTGTGGATGCTATCCACCAAGATGATGCCGCCGGTCGGGGTGATGGTTCCGATCTATCTGTTCTTCCGCGATTTCGGTCTCCTCGACACCCGGATCGGGCTGGTCGGCCTGCTGTGCCTGGCGAATCTTCCAATCGTGGTGTGGATGCTCTTCACCTATTTCAAGGAAATCCCGAAGGAGATTCTCGAGGCCGCGCGGATGGATGGCGCAACCATCGGCAAGGAGCTCATCTATGTGCTGACGCCGATGGCGGTCCCCGGCATTGCCTCGACCCTCCTCCTCAATTTCATCCTGGCGTGGAACGAGGCGTTCTGGACGCTGGTGCTGACCAGCTCCAATGCGGCGCCGCTCACGGCCTTCATCGCGTCCTATTCGAGTCCCGAGGGCCTGTTCTGGGCCAAGCTGTCGGCGGCGTCGACACTGGCCATTGCGCCAATCCTGGTGCTCGGCTGGTTCAGCCAGCGGCAGCTGGTCCGCGGCCTCACCTTCGGCGCGGTCAAATAGGGGAGGAGTTCATGGGAAGCATCGTCCTCAATGGAGTGTGCAAGTCGTTCGGTCCGGTCGAGATCATCAAGGGCGTCAATCTCGAGATCGCCGACAAGTCCTTCGTGGTGTTCGTCGGCCCGTCGGGTTGCGGCAAGTCCACGCTGTTACGGCTCATTGCCGGGCTCGAGGATATCACCGAGGGAAAGATCCTGATCGACGGCGCCGATGTGTCACGGCTGCCGCCTGCCAAACGCGGCCTGTCGATGGTGTTCCAGTCCTATGCGCTCTATCCCCATATGACAGTGCGCTCGAATATCGGCTTCGGGCTGAAGATGGCGGGCATGCCGAAGGACAAGATCGCACAGCGGGTCGAAGGGGCAGCGGCGAAATTGAATCTGACGCCCTATCTCGACCGCCGACCCGGGCAGCTCTCCGGCGGTCAGCGCCAACGGGTGGCGATCGGCCGCGCCATTGTGCGCGAGCCCAAGGCATTTCTATTCGACGAGCCGCTGTCGAATCTCGATGCGGCATTGCGGGTGCAAATGCGGCTCGAGATTGCCACCCTGCAGAAGACGCTCGGCACCACCGCGATCTATGTCACCCATGACCAGGTCGAAGCGATGACGATGGCCGACAGGATCGTGGTGCTCAATGCCGGTCATGTCGAGCAATATGGCACGCCGCTCGAACTGTACGAACGCCCGGCCAACACGTTCGTCGCCGGTTTCATCGGATCGCCCAAAATGAACTTCGTGTCGCAGGAGAATGTCGTCGGCCAGTATGGCGCTTCCTCGATCGGAGTCAGACCGGAGCACATCATGATCAAGCGCGATGGGCAGGGCTGGCCCGGCAAGATCGCCATTGCCGAGCATCTCGGCAGCGATACGTTCTTCTATGTCGAGAGCGATGTCGGCCGCATCACCGTCCGCACTGCCGGCGAGCTCGGCCTGCGCACCGGCGACCAGGTGCGGCTCAATCCCGATCCGGCGCGCATTCACCGCTTCGACAAGGACGGCAACGCCATCCGCACGCTGCAGTAGGAGGTCGGTCGTGTATCTCGACAAATTCAGGCTCGACGGGCGCGTCGCGCTGGTGACCGGTGGCGGACGCGGCATCGGCGCGGCCTGCGTCGATGCGCTCGCCGAGGCGGGTGCCAAGGTGGTGATCGCCGATCTCGACCAGAAGGTCGCCGAGGAGTCGCGCGATGCCCAGAAGGCGAAGGGTCGCGACGCCGAGATCGTGGTGATGAACGTCACCGATCCCAAGCGCGTCACCGAGGTCGCCGATTCGCTCGCCGCCCGTTATGGCAAGGTCGATATCCTGGTGAACAATGCCGGCATTGCCCGCTCCGAGACGCCGGCCGAGACGGTGAGCGACGAGCATTGGCTCAATGTCATCGATGTCAATCTCAACGGCGTGTTCTGGTGCTGCCGGGCGTTCGGCAGGCATATGCTGGAGAAGCGGTCCGGGGCAATCGTGAATATCGGCTCGATGTCCGGCTTCATCGTCAACAAGCCGCAGGAGCAGAGCTATTACAACGCCTCCAAAGCCGGCGTGCATCATCTGACGAAGTCGCTGGCGGCGGAATGGGCATCGCGCGGCGTCAGGGTGAATGCGGTGGCGCCGACCTACATCAACACGCCGCTCAATGCCTTTGCGCGCGCCAAAGAGAAGATGTTCCAGACCTGGCTCGACATGACGCCGATGGGCCGGCTTGGCGAGGTGGATGAAATCGCCTCGGTGGTTCTGTTTC
>JBKOZY010000324.1:0-2048 GCA_046726135.1 Pseudomonadota bacterium
CGCAGGAGCTCGGCGACCGGCCGCGGATCGGCGAGCTCGTCGGCGGCGGCACCGGCCCAATGATCGGTGGTGACATTGCGGATGCAATTGCCCGAGGTCTGGATCGCATGCATCTCCACCGCGGCCAGGCCCTCGAGGATGTCGGCGGTGTCCTCGAGCTTGATCCAGTTGAACTGGATGTTCTGGCGGGTGGTGAAATGACCATAGCCGCGGTCATAGCGCTCGGCGATGTCGGCGAGCCGATCGAGCTGGTGCGACGACAGGGTGCCGTAGGGAATGGCGATGCGCAGCATATAGGCGTGGAGCTGGAGATAGAGGCCGTTCATCAGCCGCAACGGCCGGAACTCGTCCTCGCTCAGCTCGCCCGAGAGCCGCCGCAGCGCCTGCTCGCGGAACTGCGCCGTGCGCTCGGCGACGAAGCGATGGTCGAACTCGTCATAGCGATACATGGCTCACTCCGTCGGCTGGAAGCCGCCGCCCAGCCCCTCGGCCTGCTTGCCGAGATCGGCGCGGACGGACGGCCCGAGGGTGCGGATGCGCTCGCGGATATGGAGGGCGCGAACCCGCCCGTCGCGGCGCTCGGCCTCGAAGAGATAGGGTCCGGTGATCAGATTGGATCTGACGGCCTCCTCGCCGCGCGCTTCGAGCGCCGCGGCAGAGCCGGGCTCCAGGGCGACGACGGCTTCATCGATCCGCTCGCTCCACTGGCCGGAGCGGGTCAGGAACACCACTACGCCATCGGCGAGGCGGTTGGCGGTCAGCACCCTGCCGGTGTCAACCGGGCTCGCCTTGTCGATACTTCTCACCGGGGCGGTCATGACGCCCTCCGTTCGATCTGGACAGCCAAAGCCGCTGGGCCTGGGAACGGCACGACGGCTGCCGACTGCCGCGCCTTGGACAGGCCGATGAAAATGATGGCGGGGCCGCTGACGCCGCGCGCCGCCGGACCGAGCCGCGCCACCGTGGTCTCGATGACGCGCTCGTTCATGAGCGTGCCGTTCTCGACGATGGTGACCGGGGTCGACGGGTCGATGCCGGCATCGGCGAGTCGTTCGGCGAGATGCGGCGCGGCGCCGACGCCCATATAGACGGCCATGGTCGCCCCAGGCCTGGCGAGCGCCGCCCAGTCCTGCTCGGCGATGCCATCCTCGGAGGCACCGGTCAGGAGCGTGATGGCGGTATTGCGGCCGCGATAGGTCACAGGCAGGCCGATCGATGCGGCACAGCCCAGCGCCGCGGTGATGCCGGGGACGACCTCGACCGGGATGCCGGCCGCCTCGAGCGCTGCCTGCTCTTCGCCGCCGCGGCCGAAAATGTAGGGATCGCCGCCCTTCAGACGAACGACGTTCAGGCCCTTGCCGGCCTCCTCGATCAGAATTGCGTTGATGACGGTCTGCTTGGGCGACGGCTTGCCGGGAGTCTTGCCGACCGGGATGCGGACGGCATCGCGACGGGCGTATTCGAGGATGCCCGATCCGACGAGGCGGTCATAGACGATGACGTCGGCTTCCTGCAGCTTGCGCTGGGCCTTGAGAGTCAAGAGCTCGGGATCGCCAGGGCCGGCGCCGACCAGCGCGACGCGACCGGTCCGGTGCCTGGGGCTGCCATCGAGCTCGGCGGCGAGCGCCGTCTCGAAGTCTGCAGGCTCATCGGCGAGAAAGCTGTCGCGCAGCGCGCCGAAGAAGAAGCGCCGCCAGAAGTCGCGGCGCGGCGCACCCTGGTCGAAGCGGGCGGCGACCTTGGCACGAAGCGCGATGGCGCGGTTGGCCAGCGCGCCGAGGCGCGGCGGCAGCGTCGCCTCGATCTCCTGGCGGATGCCCTGGCCGAGAACCGGCGCGGCACCCTCGGTGCCGATGGCGATGACCAGAGGATCGCGGTCGACGATGGCCGGGGTGATGGCGGTGGAGAGATCGGCGCGGTCGACGACATTGACCGGAATGCCGCGGGCCCGCGCGGCGGTCGACACCGCCATCTCGAGCGCCTCGTCGGCCGCGACGAACACCAGTGCGGCTCCGTCAATCATGCCGGGCTCGAAGACGGTGCCGAGC
>JBKOZY010000325.1:0-4724 GCA_046726135.1 Pseudomonadota bacterium
ACCAGACCAATCCGCTGTCCGAGATCACCCATAAGCGCCGGTTGTCGGCGCTCGGTCCGGGCGGCCTGACGCGCGAGCGCGCCGGCTTCGAGGTGCGCGACGTGCACCCGACGCATTATGGGCGCATCTGTCCGATCGAGACGCCGGAGGGCCCGAATATCGGCCTCATCAACTCGCTGGCGACCTATGCGCGGGTCAACAAATACGGCTTCATCGAGACGCCGTACCGGCGGGTGATCAACGGCAAGGTGACCAACGAGGTCCGCTATCTGTCGGCGACCGAGGAGACCAAGCACTATATCGCCCAGGCCAATGTGCCGCTGACCAAGGACGGCAAGTTCGCCGAGGAGATGGTGACGGTGCGCCATCATGGCGACGTCCTGCTGGTGCCGTCGGACCGCGTCGACTTTGCCGACGTGTCGCCGAAGCAGCTGGTGTCGGTGGCGGCGGCGCTCATTCCGTTCCTCGAGAATGACGACGCCAACCGGGCGCTGATGGGCTCCAACATGCAGCGGCAGGCGGTGCCGCTGGTGCGCACCAATGCGCCGCTCGTCGGCACCGGCATGGAGTCGGTGGTGGCGCGCGACAGCGGGGCGGCGATCACCGCCAGGCGGACCGGCATTGTCGACCAGGTCGATGCCAAGCGCATCGTCATCCGGGCGACGGAGGAGACCGATCCGACCAAGTCCGGCGTCGACATCTATACGCTGTCGAAATTCCAGCGGTCGAACCAGAACACCTGCATCAACCAGCGGCCGCTGGTCAGGGTCGGCGATCAGGTCGGTGCCGGCGACATCATCGCCGACGGCCCGTCGACCGATCTTGGCGACCTGGCGCTCGGGCAGAATGTGCTCGTCGCCTTCATGCCGTGGAACGGCTACAATTTCGAGGACTCGATCCTGCTGTCCGAGCGGATGGTCCGCGATGACGTCTTCACCTCGATCCATATCGAGGAGTTCGACGTCATGGCGCGCGACACCAAGCTTGGCCCGGAGGAGATCACCCGCGACATTCCGAATGTCGGCGAGGAGGCGCTGAAGAACCTCGACGAGGCCGGCATCGTCTATATCGGCGCCGAGGTGAAGCCGGGCGACATTCTGGTCGGCAAGATCACGCCCAAGGGCGAGAGCCCGATGACGCCCGAGGAGAAGCTGCTCCGCGCGATCTTCGGCGAGAAGGCGTCGGATGTGCGCGACACCTCGCTGCGCCTGCCGCCGGGCGTGTCGGGCACCGTGGTCGAGGTCAGGGTGTTCAACCGCCATGGCGTCGACAAGGACGAGCGCGCGCTCGCCATCGAGCGGGAGGAGATCGAGCGTCTGGCCAAGGACCGTGACGACGAGCTCGCCATTCTCGACCGCAACGCCTATGGGCGCCTTTCCGACTTCCTGGTCGGCAAGATCGCCTCGGGCGGCCCGAAGGGCCACAAGATCGAGGGCAAGATCGCCAAGTCGGTGCTCGAGGACATGCCGCGCTCGCAGTGGTGGAACATCGCGCTGCAGAACGAGCGGGCGCTGTCCGAGCTCGAGGCGATGCGGCAGCAATATGAGGAGTCGAAGAAGCGCCTCGAGGACCGCTTCCTCGACAAGGTCGAGAAGCTGCAGCGGGGCGATGAGCTGCCGCCGGGCGTCATGAAGATGGTCAAGGTCTTCGTGGCGGTGAAGCGCAAGATCCAGCCGGGCGACAAGATGGCCGGGCGGCACGGCAACAAGGGTGTGGTGTCGCGGATCGTTCCGGACGAGGACATGCCGTATCTCGAGGACGGGACGCCGGTCGACGTGGTGCTCAATCCGCTCGGCGTGCCGAGCCGGATGAATGTCGGCCAGATCCTCGAGACCCATCTCGGATGGGCCTGTGCCGGGCTCGGCCGCAAGATCGGCGAGATGCTGGAGGCCTACCGGGGCGGCGGCAAGATCAAGCCGATCAAGGACGAGCTTCACAGGATCTACGGCAAGGACGAGGCGGTGGCCGGGCTCGACGAGGATGAGACGCTGGAGCTTGCCGGCAACCTCAAGAACGGTGTGCCAATCGCCACGCCGGTGTTCGATGGCGCCCGCGAGGAGGACATCGGCGAGATGCTGGAGGCGGCGGGGCTCAACCGCTCCGGCCAGGTTACGCTTTACGACGGACGGACCGGCGAGCCGTTCGATCGCAAAGTGACGGTCGGATACATATATATCCTGAAGCTTCATCACCTTGTCGACGACAAGATCCATGCCCGCTCGATCGGACCCTATTCGCTGGTCACCCAGCAACCGCTCGGCGGCAAGGCTCAGTTCGGCGGACAGCGCTTCGGCGAGATGGAGGTGTGGGCGCTCGAAGCCTATGGTGCCGCCTTCACGCTACAGGAGATGCTGACCGTCAAGTCGGACGACGTGGCCGGCCGCACGAAGGTCTATGAGGCGATCGTCAGAGGGGACGACACGTTCGAGGCGGGCATTCCGGAGAGCTTCAATGTGCTCGTGAAGGAGATGCGCTCGCTTGGGTTGAATGTCGATCTCCAGGGTCAGAGTTGAGTTTGAAACCGCAGGGACCCTGCAAGGGTTGCGCCGCCCCCCTTCTCCCCGGTCGCGGGGAGAAGGGTGAGGGCATGAACCGTTACAGATTTTTCAAGGAGTCGATCGACCGATGAAACAAGAGGTCATGAACGTCTTTGCCCCGGCTGGTCAGCCTCAGACTTTCGACCAGATCCGGATCTCCATTGCCTCTCCTGAGAAAATCAATTCCTGGTCCTTCGGCGAGATCAAGAAGCCGGAGACCATCAACTACCGCACTTTCAAGCCGGAGCGCGACGGGCTGTTCTGCGCCCGGATCTTCGGGCCCATCAAGGACTACGAGTGCCTGTGCGGCAAGTACAAGCGGATGAAGTACAAGGGCATCATCTGCGAAAAATGCGGCGTCGAGGTCACCCTCGCCAAGGTCCGGCGGGAGCGGATGGGCCATATCGAGCTCGCCGCCCCGGTGGCGCATATCTGGTTCCTGAAGTCGCTGCCATCGCGTATCGGGCTCCTGCTCGACATGACGCTGAAGGACATCGAGCGGGTGCTCTATTTCGAGAACTACATCGTGCTCGAGCCCGGCCTGACGCCGCTCAAGCTGCACCAGCTCCTGTCCGAGGAGGAGTATCTCACCGCCATCGACAGCTATGGCGAGGATGGCTTCACTGCCTCGATCGGCGCCGAGGCGGTGCGCGAGCTCCTGACCGGGATCAATCTCGAGAAGCTCCGGGACGATCTGCGCAAGGAGATCGCCGAGTCGACCTCCGACCTGAAGCCCAAGAAGCTCGCCAAGCGGCTGAAGATCGTCGAGGCGTTCATCGAGTCCGGCAACCGTCCGGAGTGGATGATCCTGACCGTCGTGCCGGTGATTCCGCCGGAGCTCCGGCCGCTGGTGCCGCTGGATGGCGGACGGTTCGCCACCTCCGACCTCAACGACCTGTACCGGCGCGTCATCAACCGCAACAACCGGCTGAAGCGGCTGATCGAGCTCAGGGCACCGGACATCATCATCCGCAACGAGAAGCGCATGCTTCAGGAGGCGGTGGATGCGCTGTTCGACAATGGTCGGCGCGGTCGGGTCATCACCGGCGCCAACAAGCGGCCGCTGAAGTCGCTTGCCGACATGCTGAAGGGCAAGCAGGGCCGGTTCCGCCAGAACCTGCTCGGCAAGCGCGTCGACTATTCCGGCCGCTCGGTCATCGTGGTCGGTCCCGAGCTCAAGCTGCATCAGTGCGGGCTGCCGAAGAAGATGGCGCTCGAGCTGTTCAAGCCGTTCATCTATTCGCGGCTCGATGCCAAGGGCCTGTCGGCCACCGTCAAGCAGGCGAAGAAGCTGGTCGAGAAGGAGAAGCCCGAGGTCTGGGACATTCTCGATGAGGTGATCCGCGAGCACCCGGTGCTGCTGAACCGGGCGCCGACGCTGCACCGCCTCGGGATCCAGGCATTCGAGCCGACGCTGATCGAGGGCAAGGCGATCCAGCTCCATCCCCTGGTCTGCGCCGCGTTCAACGCCGATTTCGACGGCGACCAGATGGCGGTGCATGTGCCGCTGTCGCTCGAGGCGCAGCTCGAGGCGCGGGTGCTGATGATGTCGACCAACAACATCCTGCATCCGGCCAATGGGGCGCCGATCATCGTGCCCTCGCAGGACATCGTGCTCGGTCTCTATTATCTCTCGCTCGTCCGCGGCAACGAGCCGGGCGAGGGCAAGCTGTTCGCCAACATGGCGGAGATCGATCATGCGCTGGCGAGCGGCGTGGTGACGCTGCATGCCAAGATCAAGGCGCGGTTCAAATATATCGGGCTCGACGGCAAGGAGGTGGCGAAGGTTTTCGAGACCACGCCGGGCCGGATGAAGATCGGCGAGCTTCTGCCACGCGAGCCGGGCATCAGCCTGGAGCTGTGCAACAAGCTCCTGACCAAGCGCGAGATCTCGAAGATGATCGACGCCGTCTACCGCCATTGCGGGCAGAAGGAGTCGGTGATCTTCTGCGACAAGATCATGGGCCTTGGCTTCTATCACGCGTTCAAGGCGGGCATCTCCTTCGGCAAGGACGACATGGTCATTCCGGATACGAAGGAACGGCTGGTCGAGGAGACGCGCGAGCTCGCCAAGGAGTACGAGCAGCAATATATCGACGGGCTGATCACCCAGGGCGAGAAGTACAACAAGGTGGTCGATGCCTGGGCCAAGTGCACCGACCGGGTGGCCGACGAGATGATGTCGCG
>JBKOZY010000326.1:0-3358 GCA_046726135.1 Pseudomonadota bacterium
GACATCCTGCTCGTCCACCCGGAATCCTATCTGAGGAAGATCGAATCGAGCGCGCCGGAGCCCGACGACGTGGTGGCGCTCGACCCCGACACCTGGATGAACGAGGCGAGCCTGGAAGCGGCCTATCGGGCGGTCGGCGCCGGCATTGCGGCAGTCGATGCGGTGATGAGCGGCGAGGTGGCGAATGCATTCTGCGCGGTCAGGCCGCCCGGGCACCATGCCGAGACCAGCCGCGCCATGGGCTTCTGCCTGTTCTCGTCGATCGCGATCGCCGCTCATCATGCGAAGGGCCGACATGGCCTCGAGCGAGTCGCGGTGGTGGATTTCGACGTGCATCACGGCAATGGCACCCAGGAAATCTTCTGGTCGAAACGCGACCTGTTCTACGGCTCGACCCATCAGATGCCGCTGTTCCCCGGCACCGGCGCTTTGCGCGAGACCGGGGTCGGCAATATCTGGAACGCGCCGCTCAAGGCGGGCGACGGCACGGCCCGGTTCCGCGAGGCGCTGGAGACGCGGATCTTCCCGGCGCTCATCGCGCATCGGCCGGAGCTCATCCTGATCTCGGCCGGCTTCGATGCCCATCGCAACGATCCGCTCGGCGGGCTCGAGCTGACCGAGGCGGATTTCGCCTGGGTGACGCTCAAGCTCATGGACATTGCCGACCGGGTGGCGGGCGGTCGGGTGGTGTCGATGCTCGAAGGCGGCTACGACCTCACCGGCCTGTCACGTTCGGTGGCAGCCCATGTGCAGGCGTTGTTGCGCGGCACCGGCGAAGGCAGCGGCGTCGCCACGGAGGGCCTTGACAATGGTCAATGAGACACCGGTCGATGATCTCGATTTCGAAACGGCACTGCGCGAGCTCGAGGAGATCGTCAACCGGCTCGAATCGGGGCGGGTCGACCTCAAGGCCTCGATCGCCATATACGAGCGCGGCGAGGCGCTGAAGATCCATTGCGAGACGCTGCTGCGCGATGCCGAGGCGCGGATCGAGCGGATCACCTTGTCGCGCGAAGGGCGGCCCACCGGCACGGAGCCGCTGGATGGGAAATGACTCGGCTCGATCTCCTGCTGGTCGCACGCGGGCTCTATGCGACCCGGGCGCGGGCGCGTGACGCCATCCGGCGCGGCACCGTACGGGTCGACGGGCGGATCGCCGAGAAGGCAGGCACGCTGGTGGCGAGCGGTGCAGCGATCGCGGTCGACGATCCGGCACAAGGATTCGTATCGCGCGGGGCGGTGAAGCTGGCCCATACGCTCGATCATTTCGAGCTGTCGCCGCAAGGTGCTGACTGCCTCGATATCGGGGCGTCGACCGGCGGGTTCACCGAGGTGCTGCTGCGGCGCGGAGCGCGCTCGGTCACCGCCATCGATGTCGGCCACGGCCAGCTCGCAGCGGTGCTGGCGGAGGACCCGCGCGTCACGGCACTGTCCGGCGTCAATGCCCGCGACCTAACGGCAGGTCTTCTTGCGGTCCCGCCCGATTTCATCGTCGCCGATGTCAGCTTCATCTCGCTGCGATTGGTGCTGCCACCGGCGCTGGTGCTGGCGCAGTCGCGATGCACCCTCGTCGTTCTGCTCAAACCGCAATTCGAGCTTGGGCCGGCAGCACTGTCGAAGGGCGGGATCGTGCGGGATCCGGCGGCGCAGCAGGAGGCAGTGGCCGCGGTTCGGGCGGTGGCGGAGGCGCATGGCTTCGGCATCATCGGGGTGGTGCCGTCGCCGATCAGCGGCGGCGATGGCAATCGGGAGTTTCTGCTGGCGGCCCGGCGGCAGGCAGCAGGCAAATAGGCAGTAGGCAAATAGGCAGTAGGCAATAGGCAGTAGGGAAGAACACCGGTCACTGCCGAATGCCTACTGCCTATTGCCTCGGTGCCGATCTCCGACTACCTCCATTCCATGCTGAGTCCGCTCGAACGTGCAGCCTATGCGGCGCGGCAGGCGAGCCGCGTCGCGTGGTTCATGGGCCATTATTTCGCCACCGCCCGATTCCGCAGCGCCAAACCAGACAGCGATGTCAGGCGTCTGAAGCCGCGGGCGCCGGGGCCCGGTCTCGAGCGCATTCTCGCCGATATTGCGGCGCTGTTCGAGCGCGACCTCGACAATGTCGAGCGCGGCCTCTATCCAGTGCCCCGCGACCATGATGGAAGCTTGCGCGAGCGGCTGTCGACCAGCCGGCTGTTCTTCGCGGATGTGCCGCTGTCGGCGGCGCGGCGGGCCGAGCGGCGCGGCAGCGAGGTGAGAGACGAGGTGCCGCGGGGATCGCTCCCTGCCTATTTCGTGCAGAACTTCCATTATCAGACCGGCGGCTATCTCACCCGCGACTCGGCGCGGCTTTACGACACGCAGGTCGAGGTGCTGTTCTCAGGCACCGCCAATGCGATGCGCCGACAATGCCTGCCGCCAATCGCCGCCTGGCTCAAGGGTCGCGACCAGCGCCAGCTGCGGCTGCTCGACATCGCCTGCGGCACCGGCCGGCTGCTGCGTTTCATCAAGCAGGCCTTTCCGCGGATCGGTGCATCGGGCCTCGACCTCTCGACCGCCTATCTCGAAGAAGCGCGGCAGCATCTGAAGCCCTATCGCGACGTGACGCTCGTCACCGGCAATGCCGAGCACCTGCCCTATCCCGATCGGTCCTTCGATCTCGTGACCTGCGTCTATCTGTTCCATGAGGTGCCGCCGAAGGTGCGGCGGATCATCGCCGGCGAGCTCGCGCGGGTGCTCAAACCGGGTGGGCGGCTCGTCTTCATGGACTCGCTGCAGCGCGGCGACAGGGCGGATTTCGACGGCATGCTCGAAGCTTTTCCGCTCAATTTCCACGAACCCTATTATGCAAGCTATCTCAAAGAGGATCTCCCGGCGCTGTTCGAAAGAACCGGGCTTGCTGTCGCGCATGCCGAGCCGGTGTTCCTGTCGAAGCTGATGGTGCTCGACGATGCAGGCGCATGATGCCGTCAGATGGGTAGACCTGACAGCATCTTGCTCCAGTCAGCCGAGCTGAGCGCGGTGCCGCAGGAAATGATCGGCGAGCACCAGCGCCATCATCGCCTCGCCCACCGGCACGGCACGGATGCCGACACATGGATCGTGGCGCCCCTTGGTGCTGATCTCGGTTTCCTCCTGGTCGACGGTGATGGTGCGGCGGGGGGTGAGGTTCGACGAGGTCGGCTTGACGGCGAACCTGACGACAATGTCCTGGCCGGAGGAAATCCCCCCGAGGATGCCGCCGGCATTGTTGGACAGGAACACCGGCTTGCCGTTGTCGATGCGGATCTCATCGGCGTTCTCCTCGCCGGTGATCGCGGCGGCGGCAAAGCCGGCACCGATCTCGACTCCCTTCACTGCATTGATGCTCATC
>JBKOZY010000327.1:0-5148 GCA_046726135.1 Pseudomonadota bacterium
TCCCCTCGATCCC
Source organism: Pseudomonadota bacterium (assembly GCA_046726135.1). Lineage (GTDB taxonomy): Bacteria > Pseudomonadota > Alphaproteobacteria > Rhizobiales > Aestuariivirgaceae > DATAFF01. The sequence continues at coordinate 14 of JBKOZY010000327.1, forward strand.
GCATCACCGCATCCCTCTGCCGAACGCCATCTTTGCCCCGCGCCGCAACAGTCGCGGGTTGCCGCTCTGGGATCGGCCGACCCGCGATCGACTGACCGACGCCATCGCGAAGCTCGCCAAATCCGACCGGCCGATGGCCGGGCCGCTGGTCGGCGGCGAGGCGCTGCCCGGCATGGCGCGGCGCCGGGTCACCTCCCCTTATGACCGTTCCGTGGTGGTGGGCGAAGCCGCCGAAGCCAACGAGGCCGCGGTTGAGGCCGCTCTCGGCGCCACCACCACCGCCGCCGGCGACTGGGACAAGCTTGGCGGTCAGGCACGAGCGGCGATCCTGGAGGCCGCCTCCGACCGCTATGAGCAGGACACCGACCGGCTGGTCGGCCTGCTGGTGCGCGAGGCCGGCAAGACCCTGGAAAATGCCATGGCCGACCTGCGGGAAGCCGTCGATTTCCTGCGCTACTATGCCGAGCAAGCCCGCGCCCAGTTCGGCGGGCCGATACTGCTCCCCGGTCCGACCGGCGAGCGCAACCAGCTGAGCCTTGTCGGTCGCGGCGTCTTTGCCTGCATCAGCCCATGGAATTTTCCCCTGGCGATCTTCACCGGCCAGGTGGCTGCCGCCCTTGCCGCCGGCAATGCGGTGGTTGCCAAGCCGGCGGAGCAGACGCCGCTCATCGCCCACCGCGCCGTGACCCTGCTGCACAGCGCCGGCATCCCTCCCGGGGCGCTGGCGCTCCTTCCCGGCGATGGCGGGCGCATCGGTCGCCAGCTCCTGGCCGACCCGCGGATCAACGGCGTCGCCTTCACCGGCTCGAACGAGACTGCCAATGTGATCAACCGTGCCCTGGCCGAGCGTCGCGGCGCGATCATCCCCTTCATCGCCGAGACCGGCGGCATGAATGCGATGATCGTCGATTCCTCGGCCTTGCCGGAGCAGGCGGTGCGCGACGTGCTGGCCTCCGCCTTCGACAGCGCCGGTCAGCGCTGCTCCGCCGCCCGCATCCTCTTCGTCCAGGAGGACATTGCCGACCGGCTCGTGCCCATGCTCGCTGGTGCGATGCACGAGCTCTCGATCGGCAATCCACTCGACTACTCGACCGATGTCGGGCCGGTCATCGACGAGGAGGCGCGGGCGGCGCTCGAGGCCCATAAGGCGCGGATGCGCACCTCATACCGCACCATTGCCGACCTGACACTGGCGCCGGAGTGCGAACGGGGCACCTTTGTTGCACCTGCCGCCTTCGAGCTGCCGCGGCTCGACATCCTGGAGCGGGAGGTGTTCGGCCCCATCCTGCACGTCATCCGTTATCGCGCCGACCGGCTGGCCGAGGTCTGCGACGCCATCACCCGCACCGGCTACGGGCTGACGCTCGGCATCCATACCCGGATCGAGTCGACCGTCGAGGAGGTGCGCAGCCGGGTGCGGGTGGGCAACATCTATGTCAATCGCAACCAGATCGGCGCCGTTGTTGGCGCCCAACCCTTTGGCGGCGAGGGCCTGTCGGGGACCGGGCCCAAAGCCGGCGGTCCGCATTATCTCAATCGATTTGCCACCGAGCGGGTGGTTTCGGTGGATACCACTGCCTCGGGCGGCAATGCCGCGCTAATGTCCATGGAAGGCGATGCCGGGCGCTAGGCTGGATTTGTCAATTTCTTTGCCAATCATCTTTTCGGCGCGCTTGCGCGATCTCATCTATATGCCCGTCGTCCTTTGAAGGGTGGATCGTCGATGGCGGATGACAAACGCAACGTTCCCGTAGCGGGCTCGACGGCGCCGTCGAGCGATGGGGACGTCTCCAAGTTCCTGGAAACCGTTCGCAGCATGCAACCGGCCGCCCCGCGGGGCGAGGGCAGGGGGCGCCTGCTCTTTGCCATGGACGCCACCATGAGCCGCCAGCCCACCTGGGACAAGGCGCTCCAGATCCAGTCGGAGATGTTCCACGAAACTTCCCGCATTGGTGGTCTCGACGTGCAGCTCGTCTATTTTCGCGGTTTCGGCGAGTGCCGCGCCTCGAAATGGGTCGGCGAGCCGGACAGCCTGGCCCGCTTCATGACTTCGGTCGAGTGCCGGGGCGGCAACACCCAGATTGCCCGCGTCCTCGCCCACATTCTGAAGGAGGGCCGCAGCCGGCGGATCAATGCCGCCGTCTTCGTCGGCGACGCGATGGAGGAGAGGATCGACGATCTGTGCGCCAAGGCCGGTGAGATCGGCCTGCTCGGCGTCCCGGTCTTCACCTTTCAGGAAGGTCATGATCTCGCTGCTGAACGGGCATTCAAGGAAATTTCGCGGCTGACCCGGGGTGCCTGGTCGCGCTTCGACGCCAATTCGGCACGTCAGCTGCGCGAATTGCTGTCGGCCGTCGCGGTCTATGCCGCAGGCGGACGCCAGGCCCTCACCGACTATTCGCGCCGCTCGGGCAGTGGCGCCCTGCTGCTGGAGCAGTTGAAGTAAGATGCCCTATGTCCTCGCCGTGATTGTCGGATTGGCTTTGCTGGTCGCCGCCGGAAACGCCTTCACCAAACTCAATCCGGGACAGCTGGCGCTGGTGCTGCGCCGATCGGCGGCGACGGTGCTGCTGGGAACTTCGGGCTTCCTGGCGCTCCGCGGCTTCCTGCCGGTTGCCATCCCGCTGTTCCTCCTCGGCCTCGGCCTTCTCGGGATACGCCCCTTCGCCTTTCAGCAGCGGACGGCTGGGCAGAAGTCGCGGGTCTCGACCTCTCTGCTCGCCATGGAGCTCGATCATGATTCCGGCAACATGGATGGCCGCGTCCTCTCCGGACGGTTCGAGGGTCGCGAGCTCGGGACCATGGAGCTTCGCGAGTTGCTCGACCTGCGCGAGGAGGCGCTCGCCCTGAACGATCAGAGCGGTGTCCTGCTCGATGCCTTTCTCGACCGCCGCGATTCCTCCTGGCGGGAGGCCTGGGCGGCCCGCCACGGCACCGCGCAGGGCGATGGTGCCAATCGCTCGTCGAATGGCAGCGGTCGCAGCGGCCGCAATGGCCGCACGGCCATGGGCAGGGAGGAGGCGCTGCAGGTGCTCGGGCTCTCCGAAGGCGCGACCGAGGAGGAGATCAGGGCAGCCCATAGGCGAATGATGAAGAACTATCATCCCGACCATGGCGGCTCGGACTATCTCGCCGCCAAGATCAATCAGGCCAAGGACGTCCTGCTCGGGGTGTGAGTTCTAGCTGTGGGGCGCCAGCGGGAAGCACCCGACGCCCTTGCGGCTCAGTCGCTTGCAGGTCTCGCGCGCCTGTGCCTCGTCGAAGCCCGAGAACCGCGCCCGGAAGATCGTGTCGCTGCCCCGGCTCACCGGCATTGTGAAGGGGATCTTGCCATGCAGGAGATCGGCAGCGGCCGCCTGGGCGGCATCGATGCGCTCTTGCGCCGCGCTCGATGAGGGAAATGCACCGATTTGGATGTTCCAGGTGGCCGAATGGGCCGAAAGATCCTCCCCCGCGCCACGTGTCAGGCTCGCCGGCTCGATCGTCGGTGCCGCCGCCAGCGACGCCCTGGCCGGCTTGACTGTGGTGATCGTCCTGCCGGGTGCCGGCACCGCCTGGCGTATCACGAACAGGCTGTCGCTCTTGCCGACCGACACTGCGTCTTCACTCGGATCGATGGGGTTGAGGCCGGCAGTGCCGAAGTCGCCCTGCGGCGACGACTCGGGTCGCGGCGCCTCCGCTGGCGGCCGCTCCGCGGGCGGGACAGCTGCCAGCTTCAACGACTGGGGCGGCGTCTCCGAAGGTCGGCTCGCCGCATCGCCCCCTTGCTGATCGTCAACCCGGGCCGACTCCTGGGCAACCGCCTCTTCGTCCTCGCCGGAATCGGCCGCCACCTCGGCCGGCACCAGCGCCATGTCCGGTTCCTCGGTCTCAGGCTTCGGCCGCGGCACCGGGACCCCTGCCAGCCGCGTCTTCGGCGGCGGCGTGTCGCTTTCGGCTGCGGCGACAGCCACCGCGGCGGCCGCATTGAAACCCGGCGGCCGGCCGGCGGCGAGCGCAACGACCGTGCCTCTGCCGGCTTTGGGGAAGGCAGTTTCCAACATCGCCGCCATATAGCGATTGCGCGCCCCGCCCGAGGCGCCGCCCATCACCACGCCGACCAGCCGCCTGCCGTCGCGACCTGCGGAGCTGACAAGGTTGAAGCCGGAGGCGCGGGTGTAGCCGGTCTTGATGCCGTCGACCCCCCGCATCCGGCCAAGCAGCCGGTTATGGGTGCGCACCACCCGCCCGGCAAAGGTGAAGGAGGGTCGGGAGAAATAGGCGAATTCCTTCGGGAAGTCCCGCTGAAGCCGCAAGCCGAGGGTCGCCATGTCGCGCGCCGTGGTGCGTTGCTGCTCGTCGGGCAGCCCCGATGCATTGCGAAAGGTCGTCCGTGTCATGCCGATCGAGCGGGCGGTCCGTGTCATGCGCTCGGCGAACTTGGCTTCCGAGCCGCCAAGATTCTCGCCGATGGTCGCCGCGACATCGTTCGCCGACTTGGTCACCAGCGCCAGGATCGCGTCCTCGACACGGATGGTCTGACCAGGCTTGAGGCCGAGCTTGGAAGGGGCGCGCGAGGCGGCATAGGCCGAAACGGTAAAGCGCGAGTTCTTGTTGATCTTGCCGGCCTGCAGATCCTGGAACACCAGATAGAGCGTCATCATCTTGGTGAGCGAGGCGGGGTAGCGCGGCTCGTCGGGGGAGCGCTCGTAAAGCGCCTTGCCCGAATAGGCATCGATCGCCATGGCGGAGAAAGCGGGTCTGTAGGCGACCGCTGCCGACCTTTTTTTGGCCTGGGCGGGCTCGGCCATGAGACCGGCGGCCAGCACCAAGACAGGGACGATCCCGAATGTGCGGACGAAACGCCGCGCCCCCGAGCGCCCTGAAGACGCGCACACCTTCACCAGCACCACAAGATTCCTTCTGGTCCCCTCATGGCCTCGTATCCCGAGCGAGGCGCAGACGTCGCGACCGTCACCCCTGAGCGCTGGACAGTTTGGTTACACCCGGACAGCACGCAACAGACGACGGCCTTGTTTCGAGGACAGCCTCCCGCTCTGCCCTGCAAATCAGCTTCGCAACTGATTCCTAACAAGACGTAAAAACCTTGGCTAATAAATGTCAGCCGAGTTTCGTATTACTTCTTGCAATGATTC
>JBKOZY010000328.1:0-4993 GCA_046726135.1 Pseudomonadota bacterium
CTCGCGTCGGCTGGCCACCATTTACACAACCAGAAGCAGAAATCAAGTCTCGAAGCAGCCTGCAGTGGCATATAAAGGCCGTGCGAGGTGCGCTTGCCGACTGCCGACTGCCGACTGCCTACCGCCACCTACCGCCTCCCCAACGGAAGAAGGCGACGGCGATGACGGCGCCGCCGAGGCCCCAGAGCCCCATCACGAGGAGATGCTGGCCGATGGCATAGGTCCATTTCATCACCGGCGAAGGCGAAGCCATTGCCGTTCAGCAGCGGCTTGAAGCCGTCGGAGAAGGCGAGCGAGAGGTGCTTGAGCGGGAAGACATCGGCGATCCGGTCGATCCATGGCGGGATCCGGCCTTCGGGCCTGACAAAAACATCGGAGATGAACGCGATGGGAAGGATCGTCGCATTGGAGAGCGCCTGCGCCGTCTCGGCGGTGCGGCAGAGCGCGGCCACCGCCATGCCCAAAGCGGCGAAGCAGAGGATGCCGACGGTCAGCGACAGGATGGCGGCCGGCAGCTTCTCCGGCAGCGGCACGACGGAATAGAGCAGCATGCCGCAGGCCATGACGGCGGCGGCCGCGGCGATGGCGACCAGCCCGGCAGCGGCGATGCGCGCCACGATGTCGATCATCGGCGGCAGCGGCGTGCCGCGGATGCGCTTCAGGACGCCGAGATCGCGCGCGGTGGCGGCGGCAATGGCGAGATAGGTGTAGGCGCCCATGACAGGCCGAAAACAGCCAGGGTCGGTGTATGGAGCTGGGCGGTGGTGATGCCCTGGCCGACGATTTCCTCATTGCCAAAGATCTCGGTGAAGATGACGAGGAGAAGCACCGGCATCACGATCACGAAGAACACGGCGGCCGGGCGGCGCGCAAAGAGCCTCAGCTGGTGCACGGTCTCGAAGACGAGGAGCTTCAACATGCGGCCTCTTGATCGTCGCGCCGCGTCACTTGCAGATAGAGCGCCCCGAGCGACGGGCGGGCAATCGTCAGGGACGACAGGTCGTATTGATTGCGCACCGCCCAGAGCAGCAGCTCATAGGCCACCGGCCCCGGATCGCGACATTTGAGCCTGACCCAGCCGCGGTCGAAGCGGGCAATGGCCCGCAGCGTCTGCGGGAAGAGCCGCGGCAGCGCCTCACCGCCAAGGTGGAGCTCGACCGTCGGCTCGGGGCCGAGCGCCTGCTGCAATTCATGCGGCTGGCCGCTCGCCAGAATGCGGCCGTCGAGAATGATGGCGAGACGGCCGGCCAGCGCCTCGACCTCCTCCATTTCGGGCGACGACAACAGGATGGTCTTGCCCTCGCCATTCAGCGCCGCGATGACGCGCCAGATGTCGCGGCGGGCTTCGCGGTCAAGGGCCGTGGTCGGCTCGTCAAGGAACAGGACCTCCGGGTCGCCGATCACGGCGAGGGCGATCTCGAGCCGCCGCTTCTGGCCGACCGACAGGGTGGCGACGCGCTGCCGCTCGACCCGCCGGAGGGCCACGAAGTCGAGCACCCGGTCGATGCTCAGGGCTTGCGGATAATAGCGGGAAAAGACACGCACGGTTTCCTGTACGGTAAGCTCTGGCTCCAGGGCGGTTTCCTGCAGCATGATGCCGATGCGCCGGCGCAGCCTCGGCGAGCGGAGGCCGGGATCGAGGCCGGCGACCAGCACGTCGCCGGCATCGCGCTTGTGGTAACCTTCGAGAATCTCGAGCGTCGTGGTCTTGCCGGCGCCGTGCGGACCAATCAGGGCAAAGGTTTCGCCGCGCTCGACGTCGAAGGAGATGTCGTCAAGGGCGACGAGCGCTCCGTATGATTTCCGGAGATTCTGGACAACGATCAACGACATGCACCCCTCCCGGCCCGGATATTGCCTCGCTCGTTCGCTAAAGGCTACAAGCTCAACTGGGGAGACGTGTGGGAGCGAGCATTGGCAATTGGGCTGGCGGGTGGTCAGCTGAAGGATCGACGCTATGCCTGATGATTCCGGTCCCATTCTGCTCGTCGATGCCGGCGGCACGAATGTGCGTTTCGCGCTGGCCGACGCAACCGGCAAGCCGGGGCAGATCCGGGTGCTGCCGACCCGGAGCTATCCGCGTTTCGAGGACGCGGCGAGCGCCTATGGCGAACAGGTCGGGGTGTCGAAACTCGGCGGCGCGGTGATCGCCATGGCGGGGCTGATCGAGGGCGACCGGGTGAGCATGACCAATGGCAGCTGGACGTTCTCGCGCGCCGCATTGGCGCGCAATCTCGGCGTCGAAACGCTCATCATCCTCAACGATGTCGAGGCGCTGGCGCTGGCGCTGCCGCTGCTCGGCCCGGACGATCTGGTGACCATTCACCCCGGTGCGGCGCGGCCCGACGGCACGCGGCTGGTGATCGCGCTCGGCACCGGGCTCGGCGCCGCCGGCCTGGTGCGCGTGCCGGATGGCTGGCTGTCGCTGCCGACCGAGGCCGGGCATATGACCTTCGCGTTCCAGGGTGCGGAGGAGTTTGCGCTGGCGGAATGGCTGGAGACCAGCGACGGGCGCATCTCCAACGAGGATGTGCTGTCGGGGCGCGGGCTCGTCGCCATCCATTCGGCACTGTCGCGAAGCCGCGGCTCGTTGCCGGCGCAGGACACGGCGGAAGCGATCACGGCGGCAGCGCTCAGCGGCAGCGATCCGGTGGCGGTCGAGGCGATCGCGCTGCACGCCAAATGGCTGGGCCGGGTTGCGGGCGATCTGACGCTGGTGCTGAATGCGCATGGTGGCATCTATCTGGCGGGCGGGGTCACCCGTCATTTGCTGCCGCTGCTGATCGGCGGTCAGTTCGCGGCCTCATTCGAATCGAAGGGGCGGGTGTCGGCCATGGTCAAGGACATTTCGGTTCGCGCGGTGTCGCGCGGCGAGCCGGCGCTGATCGGCTGTGTGGAAGCGTGGCGGTCGCATCAGCGGCGCCATTCTGCCGGTCAGATTTCGGCTTAAGGAGATTCCATGCGGGTCCTGTGCATCGGCTCGGCCATGATCGACATTGTCGTTTTGGTCGACAGCCGCAATGTCGAGCGGATGACGATGACCAATGCGACCTCGTCCTTTTTGCTGCTCGAGCAGGGGACCAAGATCGAGGCCTCGAGCGTCTCGATCCATTGCGGCGGCGGCGCGGTGAACACGGCGATGGCGATGCGGCGGCTTGGCGCCGAGACCCGGGTGATCGTCAAGATCGGCATGGATCAGAATGGCGAGCGGGTGCTGCAGACGCTCGATGCCGCCGACATCGACACATCGGCAGTGACGCGGACGCGGGAACTCGCCACCGGCCAGGCGGTGATGGTCTCGTCGCATGATCGCAACGCGACGATCTTCACGCTGCGCGGCGCCAACGGGTTGCTCAGGACCTCCGATCTCGATCCGGCGCTGTTCGCCACCGCCGATCTCGTCTATGTGTCGGGCCTGTCGAACCGTTCGGCGGACTGCTTTCCGATCATCCTGCGCCATGCCAAGGAGGCGCAAACCTTCGTGGCAGTCAATCCCGGGATCAGGCAGATCACGTCGCGCACCGATGCGCTGATCCATTCGCTGATCGATGTCGGGCTCGTCGCGATGAACCGGGTCGAGGCGCAGGCGCTGGTGCCGACGGTGGCAGCGCGGATGCAGGGTCAGGGACGTCGGCTGCGATTCAGCCAGGCGGCGGATCTGCCGCGGCTGATGCGCACCGGCTTGTCATTCGGCGGCTTCGACATGGGACTCGGCGAGTTTCTCGGCGGCCTCCTGGCGGTGAGCCGGGCCCAGCGGGTCGCCATCACCGACGGCACCCAGGGCGCCTATCTCGCCGATTCGGCGGGGGTGCATTTCTGCCCGATCCTCAAGGTGAAGGTGCAGAGCACGGCAGGTGCCGGCGATGCCTTCTCCGCGACGCTGGCGTTCATGACGGCGTCCGGCGCCAGCGCCGAGCGGGCGCTGAGGGCGGCGGTGATCAACGCGGCGGGCGTGGTCACGCGGTCGGACGCGATGAGCGGGCTTCTCGATTCCGAGCAGCTCCTTGCCGAGCTCAAGCGCCGGAGCGGCGATCTGCCGGTGGCGAGCTGGAGCTGGATGGGAAGTTAGGCAGTAGGCAGTAGGCAAATAGGCAGTGAGTCGAGGCCTTGCCTACTGCCTACTGCCTACTGCCTTCAATGCGCCTCCTCCCAATTGCGGGCGGCGCGGACATCGACCTGGATCGGCACCCCGAAGCGCAGTGCCGGCTCGGGGGCCCTCTCCATGACATCGCGGGCGAGCCGCATCGTGGCCTCGACCTCGTCCTTCGACGATTCGAAGACGAGCTCGTCATGGACCTGCAGCAGCATGCGGCTTTGCAGGCCGGCTTTGGCCAGCGCCTCGGGCATGCGCGCCATGGCGCGGCGGATGATGTCGGCGGCCGATCCCTGAATCGGGGCATTGATGGCAGCGCGTTCCTGGAAGGCGCGTTCGGAAGGATTGGGCGAGGCGATGCGCGAGAAATGCATGCGCCGGCCGAAAATGGTCTCGACATAACCGCGCTCGCGGGCGAGCCGCTTGGTCTCGTCGATATAGTCGCGGATGCCGGGGAAGCGGCGGAAATAGGTGCGGATATATTCGCCCGCCTCGTCGCGGCCAATGCCGAGCTGCGCCGCCAGGCCGAAGGCCGAGATGCCATAGATGATGCCGAAATTGATCGCCTTGGCGCGGCGGCGGACCAGCGGGTCCATGCCTTCGACGGCCAAGCCGAACATCTCGCCGGCGGTCATGGCGTGAATGTCGAGACCCTCGGCAAAGGCGCGCCGGAGCTGCGGGATGTCGGCAATATGGGCGAGGACCCTAAGCTCGATCTGGCTGTAATCAGCCGAGACCAAGCTCGCGCCTTCTGGCGCCACGAAGGCGGTGCGGATGCGGCGGCCCTCCTCGGTGCGCACCGGGATGTTCTGCAGATTGGGTTCGACCGAGGAGAGGCGGCCGGTCGAGGTCGATGCCAGCGCGTAGCTGGTGTGGACCCGCCCGGTGACGGTGTTGATA
>JBKOZY010000329.1:0-6634 GCA_046726135.1 Pseudomonadota bacterium
CAGCTCGGCCACCACCTGGTCGCAGCGCTCACCGATCCAGCCTGCCAGTCTTCCGGGGGTCTGGAGCGTGTTGTAGCGGATGTTGAACCGCGCCGTGGCGCGTGCCGGCACCAGGTTGCCGGCCGGGTTGCCGGTATCGGCGGTGACGCATTGCAGCGTCGAGGGGCCGAACCAGTCATTGCCCTGATCGAGCGGCTCGGAATGCAGACGGTCGATCATCCGCGCCAGCAGATGAATCGGATTGATGACGCTCTCCGGATAGGCGACATGGCCCTGCCGCCCGATGGCGGTGAGATGGAAATGAACGCTGCCGCGCCGACCGATCTTGACGCCATCGCCCAACCGCTCGCGCGACGTCGGCTCGCCCACCAGGCAGTGATCGGGAATCTCGCCATTGTCGCGCATCCACCCGAGCACCTTGGCGGTGCCGTTGATCGCCGCGTCCTCCTCATCGCCAGTGATCAGGAAGCTCACCGAGCCGTCGAGGCGCCCCTCCTCGGCCAGCGCCAGCGCCGCGGCGGCGAAGGCAGCGATGCTGCCCTTCATATCGACCGCCCCGCGTCCCCAGACCTGATCATCCACCAGAACGCCGGCGAAAGGCGGATGCGTCCAATCCGAATCGCGACCGGGGGGAACGACATCGGTATGCCCGGCAAAGCAGAAATGCGGCCGGGCGCTGCCATAGCGGGCGTAGAGATTGTCGACATCGGCCGTGCCGGGCGTGGAAAAGGGCAGCCGAACCGTGCGAAACCCTGAAGCCTTGAGCAGTTGCTCCAGATAGTCGAGCGCTCCCCCCTCGACCGGCGTCACCGACGGGCAGCGGATCAGGGCCTGGAGGATCGGAACGGGGTTCATCGCTCAATCGCGCAGCAAATCGTTGATCGAGGTCTTGGCCCGGGTCTTGGCATCCACCCGCTTGACGATCACCGCGCAGTAGAGGCCGGGCCCCGGGCTGCCATCGGGTAGCGGCTTGCCGGGAAGCGTTCCCGACACCACGACGGAAAACGGCGGCACCCGGCCGTAGAAGATTTCACCGGTCGCCCGCTCGATGATGCGCGTCGAGGCGCTGAGATAGACTCCCATGGCCAGCACCGAGCCTTCGCCCACCAGCACGCCCTCGGCGACCTCCGCTCGCGCGCCGATGAAGCAATTGTCCTCGATCACCACCGGGTCGGACTGCAGCGGCTCGAGCACTCCGCCAATGCCGACCCCGCCGGACAGGTGGCAGTTCTTGCCGATCTGGGCGCAGGAGCCGACCGTGGTCCAGGTATCGACCATCGTCCCGCTGTCGACATAGGCGCCGAGATTGACGAAGGAGGGCATCAGGATCACCCCCGGCGCGATATAGGCCGAATGCCGGACCAGCGATCCCGGAACGGCACGAAATCCCGCAGCCTGAAATTGATTATCGCCCCAGCCGGCAAATTTCGAAGGCACCTTGTCCCACCAATGCGCCCCGCCGGGTCCTCCCGGGATCGCCGCCATGCCGTTGAGGCGGAAATAGAGAAGGACCGCTTTCTTCAACCACTGGTTTGTATGCCACTTACCCTCATCCTTCTCGGCCACCCTGAGCGATCCCGTGTCGAGCCCGTCAAGCGCGTGATCGACCGCATCGCGGACCTCGCCGCGGGTCGCGCTGCTGATGGTGTCGCGTTCCTCCCATGCCCGCTCGATCACCGCCTGAACATCGCCCATGACAATCCTCGATTGCTTTCCCAATGACGGCGGTGAAGCTAGCGCGGCGCGCGGGAGAAGCGAATAGCGAAGTAGGAATGGGCAGTAGGCATTAGGCAATAGTCAGTGAACGGTGCCCTTCCCTACTGCCGGCTGCCGACTGCCCGCTCCTGCAGGAACCCGGCGAGATCATCGGTCACATGGTCGACATGACCGACCGCGACGCCGCCCGACTCGGCATTGAGGAGATTGCCGTCGGTATTGTCGGGGCAGGTGACGAGGACGGTCGTCATGCCGAGCCGGTGCGGAATTTCGAGATTGCGCGCAATGTCCTCGAACATCGCCGCCCGGCGCGGCTCGATGGCATGGGCATTGACGAACTTCTCATAGGGCTCGAGCTGCGGCTTGGGGATGAAGTCCGAATGGACGATGTCGAAGATCCCGGTGAAATGCGACCCTACCCCGAGCCGCGCCAGCACCTTCTCGGCATGCGCCACTGTTCCGTTGGTGAAGATCAGCTTCCGCCCGGGCAGCGCCTCGAGCGCCCTCGCCAGCGGCTCGTCCGCCGGAATCGGCGAATGGTCGATGTCATGGACATAGTCGAGAAAGGCATCCGGCGGCACGTCATGCTCGAGCATGAGGCCCCTCAGCGTCGTGCCATAGCGATAGAAATAGTCCTTCTGGACGGCCTTTGCCGCGACCCGATCGACGCCCAGCAGCTGCGCGATGAAGCTCCCCATGCGCAAGTCGATCTGGTCGAACAGCCGGCAGCTCGCCGGATAGAGCGTGTTGTCGAGATCGAAGATCCAGGTTTCGACATCGGCAAAACCGCGCCCCGCCATCAGCGCTTGCCGCTGTCCGCATTCGGCGCCGAGCGGGCGATCCGGGTACCGACGCCATGCGGCGTCAGGAGCTCCATGAGCACGCAATGCGGCACCCGGCCGTCGACGATGACGACGCCTTCCACCCCGGCCTCGACCACATCGATGCAGCTCTTGACCTTCGGAATCATTCCGCCGGTGATGACGCCGCGCTCGATCAGCCGCGGCACCTCGCCAATGCTCAGCTCCTCGATCAGCTGGTTGCTCGAATCGAGCACGCCGGCGACATCGGTGAGGAGCAGCAGCCGCTTGGCCTGCACCGCCGAGGCAATGGCGCCGGCCGCCATGTCGGCATTGACATTGTAGGTCTCGCCGTCCTCGCCCACCCCGATCGGCGCAATCACCGGAATGGCATCGGAGTGGATGATGGTGCTCAGGATCGACGGATTGACCCGGTCCGGATCGCCGACGAAGCCGAGATCATACGCGATGTTCTGACCCGTTCTCGGGTCCTCCTTGATGAGCTCGAGCTTCTTGGCGATCAGCAGATTGCCGTCCTTGCCGGAGATCCCCACCGCCTTGCCGCCGGCGCGGTGGATCGACGCCACGATCGCCTTGTTGATCGATCCCGACAGCACCATCTCGACCACGTTCATGGTCTCCCGGTCGGTGACCCTGAGGCCATCGATGAAATCCGACTTGACTCCCATCCGGTCGAGCATCCGACCGATCTGCGGCCCGCCGCCATGCACCACGATGGGGTTGATGCCGCTGAGCTTGAGCTGGACGATGTCATTGGCGAAATGCCGCGACAGCTCCGGATCGACCATGGCGTGGCCACCATATTTGATGACCACGGTCTGATCGTCATAAAGCTGCATGAAGGGCAGCGCCTCGGAGAGGATCCGGGCGATGTCGGCGCGGTCGATGGCGGCTGCCGTCACAGGATTGTCCATGGCGTGGCTTATATAGCGAACGGCCGAAAGCGAACAGTCTTGTGAGCGCCTGCCGTCAGCGGCGGCTGCCGGCCGGGATCAGCCCTGCGATGGTTGCCCGCAATTCCGGGAGCCCCGTCGCTTTCACGCTGGATGTGGCGAGCACTTGCGGGTGGGCGGCCGGCCGCTTGCTGAGCCGCTCCGCCGTCTCGGCCATGACCCGGTCGAGCGCCCCCGGCTTCAGCTTGTCGATCTTGGTGAGCACCGGCTGATAATTGACGGCGGCCTCGTCCAGCAGATCGAAGATCGCCTCGTCCGCCGGCTTGATCCCATGGCGGGCATCGATCAGCACGAACACCCGTCGGAGCGATGGCCGTCCCCGCAGATAGTCCCTGGCAAGCCCCTGCCATTGCCGCACCAGGCGCTTTTCGGCGCGGGCATAGCCATAGCCCGGCATATCGACCACGGCGAGACTGCCATCGCCGAGGGTGAAGAAATTGAGCTCACGCGTCCGCCCCGGCGTATTCGACACCCGGGCAATGTCGCGCCGGCCGGCCAATGCGTTGAGCAGCGACGATTTTCCGACATTGGACCGCCCGGCAAAGGCGACCTCGGCCGGGAATGACGGTGGCAGGCCGGCGATGTCGGCGACCCCGAGCAGGAACCCCACCGGACCGGCGAAGAGCATCCTGCCCTCTTCAAGCCGCTCCTCGTCCCCCTCGTCCATCTCAGGCGCCCGAGCGGCTCTCGCCCTTGCGTTTGAGGAACGGCAGGCTGTCGCGGATGTTGCCGAGCAGATCGATCCGCACGCCGTTCTTCCGCATGATCAGCGCCTGCTGCAGGATCGACAGCAGGTTGTTCCAGGCCCAGTAGAGAACGAGGCCCGCCGGAAACGACGCCAGCATCACGGTGAAGATCAGCGGCATGTAGTTGAAGATCTGCGCCTGGATGGGATCGGGCGGCGGCGGGTTCAGCTTCATCTGGACCCACATGGTGATGCCCATGATGATCGGCAGCACGCCGATCATCAACAGATGTGGCGGCGTCCACGGGATCAGCCCGAACAGGTTGAACAGGCTCGTCGGATCGGGCGCCGACAGATCCCTGATCCAGCCATAGAACGGCGCATGCCGCATCTCGATGGTGACATAGAGCACCTTGTAGAGCGCGAAGAACACCGGGATCTGCACCACCACGGGCAGGCAGCCGGCAAGCGGATTGACCTTCTCCCGCTTGTACAGCTCCATCATCGCTTCCTGCTGCTTCATCCGGTCATCGGCGAGACGCTGCTTGATGCTCTCCATCTCCGGCTGGAGCTTCTTCATCTTGCTCATCGCCTCGTAGGATTTGTTGGCGAGAGGGAAGAACAGCAGCTTGAGCAGCACCGTCACGATCAGGATCGCCAGGCCGAAATTGCCGACCCAGTCCTTGATCGCATGCAGCGCCCAGAACATCGGCTTGGTGATGAAATAGAACCATCCCCAGTCGATTATCAGATCGAACCGGTCGATATTGAGCGCCTTGCCATAGTCGGTGATGGTCTCGACCACCTTGGCGCCGGCAAAGACCCGGCTCTCGGTCGCCCCCGTGGTGCCCGGTGCCACGGTGATGGGTGACTTGCTCAGATAATCGGCCTGATAGACGTCGAGCGCGCCATTGAGCGTATGGCGGAAGGTGCCGACGATCTCCACAGCCTGATCCGGCACCAAAGCCACCGCCCAATATTTGTCGGTGATGCCGAGCCAGCCGCCCTGCGACGGCGTCGCATCCGGATCCGGCTGGTCCTTCATATGGGCGTAGGTGATTTCCTTGAGGCTGCCGCCGAGCACCCCGAGCAGGCCCTCATGAAGCACATAGACGCCTTGGACGTGCGGTGTTCCCTGGCGCTGAACTCTCGCATAGGGAAAGAGCGAGACCGGCGCCCCGGTTCGGTTCTCCACCTCCTGTCGCAAGGTGAACATATATTGCGGATCGACCGAGAAGATCCTGCGAAAGATCAGTCCCTGGCCAGTGTCATAGGTCAGCGTCACCGGCTTGCCCGGCTCGAGCACCGCGCCCGGCGGTGCCGCCCACACCGTGTCCCGGCCCGGAAGCTTGACCGTCGCGCCTGGGGGCTGCGAGAAGCCTTGCTCGGTGAAGAATCCGCCCACCGACCCGGAAGGTGACAGCAGCACGATTGTCGGGCTCTTCGGGTCGACCGTCTCGTGATAGCGGGTGAGCCGCAGATCGTCGAGCACGCCACCCCTGAGATTGATCGACCCCTCGACACTCGGCGTGCGGATCGGCAGGCGCGGCGATTGTTGCAGCACCGCCTCGCGTGGCTGCGGCACGCCAGGCGCCGGCGCGACCGACGGCTCGGCCGCGGGCGGCACCGCCTGCCCCTGCGTCCCCGGTTGGGGAACGGGCTGCCCGGGTGCCGGCTGGCCTGGAACCTGCGGCGGCAGCTTATGGGTCTGCTCGACCTGTTGACGCTGCTTCTCGAGCATTGGCTGGGCGTAGAAATAGTTCCAGCCGAGGATGATCAGCATCGACAGCACGATCGCCAGGATGAAATTGCGATTGTCTTCCTTCATCACTTTTCGTTCCGAGCGCTCGCTAGCCGACCAACCTCAGTGCCGCGACCGACGTCCGGGCGCTGGTGGCCGATCCCCTGCCCGGTTCAAAGCCGACACGGCGCGTTCGATGTCTTCCATCAAGAGGAGAAAAGGCCGAACGGCGGTTGCCGGGCGACCGATGAACACATAGTCAGTTCCAGCCTGCAGTCCAGAGGCGCCGCTGCGGCGGACTGCCTCTTTCAGCCGCCGCCGGATGCGATTGCGCATCACCGCCGAGCCGAGCTTGCGGGTCACCGTGAAGCCGACGCGCGGCGGCCCCTCGTCACTGCGGCGCCGTGCCTGGACGACGACGCCTTCCCGCGACCACGAGCGCGCACGCGCCGCCTCCAGGAAGTCCTGGCGGCGTTTGATCCTTTCCATTCTGGTGACCCTCCGGACGGACCGGAGCAACCCGGCCCTGCCGCTTCGTTAGGCCGACAGACGCGCCCGCCCCTTGGCGCGGCGACGCGCCAGGACCCGGCGCCCTCCTTTGGTCGCCATGCGGGCGCGGAAGCCGTGCCGCCGCTTGCGAACGATCTTCGAGGGCTGAAAAGTGCGCTTCACCGCGAAATTCTCCAATTCATTCTGGCGGGATCGGGAGGGCTTATAC
>JBKOZY010000330.1:0-3083 GCA_046726135.1 Pseudomonadota bacterium
CGCGTGATCCTGCTCACGCCGGGAAACACCAATGATCACAAGCCTGCTCGGTGCTGTCTCGAACTGATGCCACGAGCCCGATATGTCATTGCCGACAAGGGCTATGACAGCACTCCGCTGCGCCAGTGGCTTCTTCAGCGCGGCTCTGAAGCCGTCATCCCGCCGCGCCGAAATCGCAAAGTTCTCTACCCTTACGACCAGACCCTCTACCGGCAGCGCAATGTCATCGAGCGAACCATCAACCGCATCAAAGACTGGCGGCGGATTGCCACCCGCTACGACCGGAATGCCGCCATCTATCTAGCCTCACTCTTTCTCGTCGCCACCGTCACTTGGTGGATCTAATAGAGTCTTGGCCCTAGGCAGTAGGGAAGCGATCGCTCACTGCCTATTGCCTAATGCCTATTGCCTTTTTTCATCGATCGGGGAAGGCTTGCACCGAGCGCTACCGCGTTTCAGCCACGAACTGCTCGGTTGCCGCATCGACCGCCCGGTTGCGTTTTTCGCGCGGGGCGTGGACATAGAGATCGGCGCCGGCGGCGCGTGCTCCCTTGGTCGGGGTTGCGATCCGATAGCGGGCCTCGCGGGCGTGATCGGCCAGCAGCAGCTTCGGATCATAGACGCTGTTGAACTTCCACAGCATCTTGATGAAGTTGGTCTGGCCGCGCAGCGCGAGCCTGAGGGCGATGGCGGATGCATCCCTGAGGGCGGCAAAACCGAGATGCTTGCGGTTCATCACCTGCTGCGTCTTGACCAGCTCGGCATAGAAGCGCTCGAGCGGCAGGCGGGTCGGCAGCACGGCATGCTGGATGTCGTAAAGGCGATAGTCACGGCTCACCACATCGTCGGCGCGCTCGCTCCAGATCTCGGTGCCGGGGTAGGGCGTGTTGACCGAGACATTGACGATCTCCGGCACTTCGAGACACCATTGGCGCAGCGTCTCGAAGCGCGCCTCATCCCAGTCGCAGTCGGCAATGATGTTGACGGCGACGCGAATGCCGAGCGAGCGGGCGAATTCCAGCGCCTCGAAATTCTGCCCCGGTGAGGTGCGCTTGCGGAACTTCTTCAGCCCCTCCTCGTCGATCGCCTCGATGCCGAGGAACATGTAGCGCAAGCCGAGATCGCGCCACAGGCGGAACACCTCCTTGTTGCGCAGAAGCACATCGCCACGGGTCTCGAGATAGTACTCCTTCGCGATGCCGCGGCGCGCCACCTCCTCGCCGATCGCCAGGCCGTGGCGCTCCTGAATGAAGGCGACATCATCGACGATGAAGATGCCCGGCTCGGCAATGCGCGACAGCTCCTCGGCGGCGATCTCGGGCGCAACGACGCGGTAGCTGCGACCGTAGAACGTCCAGGCGCTGCAGAAATTGCAGTCCCAGGGGCAGCCGCGGGAAAATTCGATCGATGCGCAGGGGTCGAGATGGCCGATGAAGTATTTGCGTCGGTGTCGGGTGAGATCGCGGGCCGGGCGCGAGTCCTCGAGGCTCTTGACGAAGCCCGGGCGCGGACCCTCGCCCATGGACGTGACGGCGCCCGGCACCAGATGAAGGCTCGAGCGGTCATCGTCGATCGCCGCGAGAAGCTGGTTGATCGCCGCCTCGCCTTCACCCTTGAGGATGCAGTCGATGGCGCCCTCGCCATGCATGAGCATCTCGGATGCGACGAAGGACGCGCTGTGCCCGCCGACGATTATGGCGGTGCGGGGCAGCACCCGCTTGGTCGCCTTGGCGAGGTCGATGATCTCCGGGATGTTGGCGAGATAGTTGCAGGAGAAGGCGATGGCGTCGGGCTCGAAGGCGGCGCACAGACTGTGATAGGCCTCGTGCTGCTCGATCTGGAGATCGATCAGGCGAACGTCATGGCCTCCGCGGCGCGCCGTCTCGCCAATGATCTCGAGCCCGAGCGGCTCGAGCCGCAGGAAGATCTTGGTGTACATCAGCGGCCCAGGGTGAACCAGCAGCAGCTTCATCGGCGGCTTCCCATCCTGATGACGTCGAATTCCGGAATGTCCGTCACTGCAGCTTGGTTGCCGCCATCGAGGGACGCGCCGAAAAGCGGTTATAGAATGCGGCAAGAGCGGGGCGGCCATTGCGAAAGCCGAGGTCGGAGAAGCGGTGGTCGAGATAACCGAGCACGGCGGCGCAGGCGACGGTGCCGGCAGTGATCGAGCCGAGATCGCTCTTCCAGTGGCTCTCGAGATCATCGAGGGATGCGACGATGCGTTCGATCTGGCGCTCGGCCCAGGCATCCCAGCGAAACTCCGCCGGACGCGCGACGGTCTCGTAGCGCACGGTTACCGCGGCTTCGCCCATGCCCATCGCCAGCGCCTGCAGGGTCAGGATGCGGAACCGCCGGACCGGCTCGTCGGGGAGCAGGGTCTTGTCGCCGGCATGATGGCAGAGATATTCGCAGATCACCCGGCTGTCATAGAGGGGGTGGCCGTGATTGGTGACGAGACAGGGAATCTTGCCGAGCGGATTATGACGGGTGACTTCGGCATGCGGCGCAACCGGCGAGACGAGGCCCGACTCGACGAGCGTGACCTTGTCGGCAAGCCCCAGCTCGTAAGCGGTCATCATGACCGTGCGGACAAAGGGGGAAATCATCGTGCCATGGAGCTTCATGCCAACCTCCTAATGGGGGTATGAAGCATCCCGTGCGGAGCGGGCGGGGTCAAGACGCTCCGCTTGGGGCAGTCGGCAGATAGGCAGTAGGCAGTAATCCGTGCTCCATGCCTGCCTACTGCCTAATGCCTATTGCCTCTTTCTCTGCCCGGACAAGAAGGGAGAGTTCGGAGGTTACCGTGGCTGCGGCACGACGCGGATATAGGGTTTCGGCGCCTTCCAGCCGCCGGGGAACTTCTTCTTGGCGTCCTCGTCGGACACCGAGCCGGCGATGATCACGTCCTCGCAGTGCTTCCAGTTCACCGGCGTCGCCACCTTGTGCTTGGCGGTGAGCTGCAGCGAATCGATCACCCGCAGCACCTCGTCGAAGTTGCGGCCCGTGGTCATCGGGTAGACCAAGACGAGCTTGAGCTTCTTGTCGGGGTCCGATGATGAAGACGTTGCGCACGGTCTGAT
>JBKOZY010000331.1:0-3062 GCA_046726135.1 Pseudomonadota bacterium
GCAGCAATCAGCGATGCAGGAGGCGAGCGCCGTGGCCACCGCCGCGTCGACGGCGTTTCCGCCCTGGCGCAGGATCGATATGCCGGCTTCGGCCGCGGATGACGAACTGGCTGAGACGGTCGCCTGATGCCCCATGCTTGCCTCCATCAGCTTGGCGGGAGCGCGGCGGTCTTCGCTGCCCCTCGGGCATCGCGCAGTGCCTCCCACTCCTTGCCGGGCACGGCGGCCAACAGCTCGCGGGTATAGGGGTTCTCAGGCGCCGCGAACAGTCGATCCGTCGGTCCTTCCTCGACGATCTCGCCGTGGCGCATCACCACAATGCGGTCGCATACCTGGGCGGCCACGCGCAGGTCGTGGGTGATGAACAGCATCGCCAAATTGAGGCAGTCGCGGATGTCGTCGAGCAGGCGCAGCACCTGCGCCTGCACTGAAACGTCGAGCGCCGACACCGGCTCGTCGGCAACCAATATTTGCGGCCGCAGCGCCAGCGCGCGGGCGATGCCGATCCGTTGCCGCTGGCCGCCGGAGAATTCATGCGGATAGCGGCTCGCGACCGCCGGATCGAGGCCGACCAGAGCGAGCAGCTCGCGCACCGTTTGAAGGGCCGCTTTCTGCGATTCGCCATGCACGATAGGCCCCTGCGCCACGAGTTGAGCGACGGTCAGCCGGGGATTGAGCGCGCCATAGGGATCCTGAAACACCATCTGGATGTTCTTTCGATGGGGTCTAAGCTGCGATCGCGACAGCGCCCTGAAATCGACGTTGCCCAGCCGGATCTCCCCGGAATCGGACTCGATCAGGCGCACCACGCAGCGTGCCAGCGTGCTCTTGCCCGACCCCGACTCCCCGACGATGCCGAGGGTCTCGCCCCGCTTCAGGGTCAATGAGACCTTTTTGACGGCCTCGACGCCTGGAATCGCGCGCCGGAACGGGCGCCGACGCCCGCCAAAAGTCTTGGAGAGATCGCGCACCATGAGCATGGTGGCGGCGTCGCGCAGCTCCCGCCGCGGTCGCGGCACCAGGCGCGGCACGGCTTCGAGGAGTGCACGCGTATAGTCATGTTGCGGTTTCTCCAGCACATTCGCGGTGGCGCAGGTTTCGACGATCCGGCCGCTCTGCATCACCGCGACGCGATCGGCGATCTCCGCCACCACGCCGAAATCATGAGTGATGAACATGAAGGCGGTGCCGCGGGCAGCCTGAAGGTCCTTGATAAGCTCCAGAATTCGGGCTTGGGTCGTGACATCAAGTGCCGTCGTCGGCTCGTCGGCGATCACCACGTCAGGCTCCAAAATGAGCGCCATGGCGATGACGGCGCGCTGCCGCTGCCCACCCGAAAGCTGGTGCGGATAGGAGCGGTAGATGCGGTCCGGCTCGGGCAGCCGCACCGATTCGAAGAGCCCATGAATGCGGCCCCGCCGTTCCGATTGCGACATGCGGCGGTGGACCTTCAGCGCCTCGTCGATCTGGCGTCCCACGGTCATCAGCGCATTGAGCGCCGTCATCGGCTCCTGGAAGATCATGGAAATGCGGTCGCCGCGAATCTGCCGCATGCGCGCGGGCGAGGCCGTCAGCAACTCCTCCTCGCCGAACAGAATGCTGCCTGACGACGGCCTGAGCCGAGTGCGCCCGAGCAGCCCCATGATGGTGCGGCCCATCACTGACTTGCCGGAGCCCGACTCGCCGACGACGCAGAGGATCTCGTTGCTGTTGATGTCTAGCGATACGTCCTCCACCGCATGCGCCCGGTCGGCGCCGGGGGGCAGGTCGACCGTCAGGTTGCGCAGTTTGAGGACCGTCTGCGCCATTCCTACACGTCGCGCAGCCGGGGGTTGAGGGCGTCATTCAAGCCCTCACCCACTAGGTTGATGGACAGCACGGCCAGCAGGATCGCGGTGCCTGGAAACGCGCACAGCCACCACGCCGAGCGCAGGAATGTGCGGCCCGACGCGATCATAAAGCCCCAGCTCATCACGTTCGGATCGCCGAGCCCGAGAAACGCCAGCGCCGATTCGATTAGAATCGCGGTCGCCACCATCAGCGAGCCGGTCACGATGATCGGCGACAGGCAGTTCGGCAGAATGTCGCGGGTGATGATCGCGGCGTCCGAGGTGCCGAGGCAGACCGATGCGGAGACGAAGTCCCGGCTGCGCATCGCCATGAATTCCCCCCGCACCAGCCGGGCGACTGGAGGCCAGGTGACAATCGCGATGGCGATGATGATGTTCTGCACCGAAGGCGACAGAATGGCGACCAGCACGATGGCGAAAATGAAGAAGGGGATGGTTTGGAAAAACTCCGTGAGCCGCATCAGGCCGTCGTCAAGCCAGCCTCCGTAATAGCCCGCCAGTCCGCCGACGAAGGCGCCGACGGCAACCGCAAGCAGCGTCGCCATCACGCCGATCAGCAGCGACGTCCTGGCGCCGTAGGCCAGACCAGCGGCGATGTTGCGTCCCAGGCCGTCCGTGCCCAGGAGGAAGTCTCCGAAGGGTGGCTGGAACGGCTGGCCGACGATCTGGAATGGGTTGCCGGGAGAGAGCACCGGCGCAAGCAGCGCCACCGTGACCACGCAGGAAAGAATAATCAGCCCCAGCACGCCAGACCGGCTTCGCGAATATCTGCGCCAGAACCCTTGCATGGCTCCCCTCCCGACCGACCGCTAGCGGAGCTCGATTCGAGGGTCGAGCGCCAGATAGAGCACATCGACCATTAGGTTCACCAACACGACCAGGCAGGCTGAAAAAAAGAAGATGCCCAGCAGCAGATTGAAGTCGCGCGCGAACAGCGACTGGTAGGCGAGCAGGCCGAGGCCGGGCCAGCCGAACACCGACTCAACGATCACGGAGCCTCCCAGCAAACTTCCCGCCTGTATGCCGGCCATGGTCACCACCGGCAAGACCGCGTTGCTCAGAATGTGACGAAAGGTGATTTGCCGTTCGGTCAAGCCCTTGGCCTCGGCGGTGACGACATAATCCATGCCCTGCTGCTCCAGCACGGTCGCCCGCATCAGCCGTGTGTAAAGCGCCAAGTAGAACAGTGACAGGGTCGTAGCCGGCAGGACG
>JBKOZY010000332.1:0-5323 GCA_046726135.1 Pseudomonadota bacterium
TGCCAGCCCCCGCCGGGCTTTACGATCCCAAGAATGAACACGACGCCAGCGGCGTTGGCCTCATCGCCAATATCAACAATATCAAGAGCCACAAGATCATCACCGATGGCCAAAGCATCCTCAGGAATCTCGAACACAGGGGTGCGGTAGGCGCGGACGCCAAAGCCGGCGACGGCTCGGGCGTGCTGCTTCAGATCCCGCATGGCTTCTTCGCCGCCGAGGCGGAGCGGCTCGGGTTCAACCTTCCCGCCCCCCAGCACTATGGCGTCGGCTACCTCTTCATGCCACGCGAGCCGATCTACCGCCAGGACATCGAACGCATCTGGTGGGAAACCGCGCGCGAGGAGGGCCTGAAGGTCCTCGGCTGGCGCGATGTTCCCGTCGATGATTCCGTGCTTGGCAAATCCGTCAGGAAGACCGAACCCTTCCATCGCCAGCTGTTCATCGGCCGCGGTCCCACCATCCGCGACGAAGCGCATTTCGAGCGCAAGCTGTTCGTGTGCCGCAAGGTGGTGTCGAACCGCGTTCTTGAAGTGCTAGGGTCGAAGGCCAAGGCCTACTATCCCGTCTCGGTCTCCTGCCGCACGATCGTCTACAAGGGCCTGGTGCTCGGCAAGGAGCTCGGCGACTACTACCGCGACTTGGCCGATCCTCGCATTGAATCCGCCTTCGCCCTTGTCCATCAGCGCTTCTCGACCAACACCTTCCCGTCCTGGCCCCTTGCCCATCCTTATCGCTTCATCTGCCACAATGGCGAGATCAACACCCTGAGAGGCAACTTCAACTGGATGGCGGCGCGCCAGGCGAATATGGCCTCCGACATCCTCGGTAAGGACCTCGAGAAGCTGTGGCCCATCTCCTATGAGGGCCAGTCAGACACCGCCTGTTTCGACAACGCGCTCGAGCTCCTGTTCATGGGCGGCTATTCCCTGCCCCATGCGATGATGATGCTTATCCCTGAAGCCTGGGCGGGCAATCCGCTCATGGATGAGGATCGGCGCGCTTTCTATGAGTATCACGCGGCTCTCATGGAGCCCTGGGATGGCCCTGCAGCCATTGCTTTCACTGATGGCAGGCTCATCGGCGCGACACTCGATCGGAACGGATTGCGCCCCTCGCGCTACATGGTGACCGACGATGGTTTCGTGCTGCTTGCCTCCGAAATGGGCTGCCTCAAGTTTCCCGAGAAGCGCATCGCTCAGAAATGGCGTCTCCAGCCTGGCAAGATGCTGCTCATCGATCTCGACCAAAAGCGGATCATCTCCGATGAGGAGCTGAAGAAGTCGCTCTCGACGCAGCACCCCTACAAAGAGTGGCTGAAGCGCACCCAAGTGGTTTTGCGCGAACTGCCGCCCGCCAAGACGAGGCGCCCCAAGATCGCCGTGGCGCTGCTCGATCGCCAGCAGGCCTTCGGCTACACGCAGGAAGACCTCAAACTGTTGATGGCCCCGATGGCCCAGACCGGCCAGGAGGCCGTGGGGTCGATGGGTAACGACACACCTATCTCCGCGCTATCGGGCAAGGCCAAGCCGCTCGACACCTATTTCAAGCAGAACTTCGCGCAGGTCACCAATCCGCCGATCGATCCGATCCGCGAAGAGCTGGTGATGTCGCTCGTCTCCTTCATCGGGCCAAGGCCCAATCTGCTCGACCTCAAGGGCACGTCCAAGCATATGCGCCTCGAAGTGGCGCAGCCGATCCTCACCAATGAGGAGCTTGAGCGCATCCGCACCATCGGCGTCATCAAGGAGAACCCGTTCAAAACGGTCACCATCGACATCACCTATGATGTCGCGAACGGCCCTGAATATATGGAGGCCGCGCTCGACGCGATCTGTGCCGGTGCCGAGCGCGCGGTGCGCGACGGCTACAACATCATCATCCTGTCCGACCGCGCCACCTCGGCCGAGCGCGTGCCGATCCCGGTTTTGCTCGCAACCTCGGCAACTCACCACCATCTGATCCGCCGCGGTCTCAGGACCTCCGTTGGTCTTGTGGTCGAATCGGGGGAGCCGCGGGAAGTCCATCAGTTCTGCACGCTCGCTGGCTACGGAGCCGAGGCGATCAACCCTTACCTCGCTTTCGAAACCCTCGAAGAAATCATTCCGTTACTCGATGAGAAGGTGTCGCGCGAGGAGGTCTTCAAGCGCTACATCAAGGCGATCGACAAAGGCATCCTGAAGGTGATGTCCAAGATGGGCATCTCGACCTATCAGTCCTATTGCGGCGCGCAGATCTTCGATGCTGTCGGCCTTTCGAGCGAGTTCGTTCGCCGCTATTTCACCGGCACCGCCACCCAGATTGAAGGCGTGGGCCTGCGTGAGATCGCCGAGGAGGCTTTCCGCCGCCATGGCGATGCCTTCGGCGAAAATCCTGTGTTCCGCGATGACCTCGACGTCGGGGGCGAATATGCCGTGAGACTCCGCGGTGAAGCGCATGTTTGGACGTCGCAGACGGTGTCGATCCTGCAACACGCGGTGCGCGGCAACTCGCGCGACAAATTCCGCGAATTCTCCCGCGCGGTGAATGAACAGAGCGAGGAGCTGCTTTATCCCCGTGCGCTCTTTCGCGTCCGGGCGGCCGAGGAGATGGGCCGCGGGCCGTTGCCGCTCGATGAAGTCGAGCCGGCGAAGGACATCGTCAAGCGCTTCTCGACCGGCGCCATGTCCTTCGGCTCGATTTCGCGCGAGGCGCACACCACGCTTGCGATCGCTATGAACCGCATCGGTGGCAAGTCAAATACCGGCGAAGGCGGGGAGGAATCGGATCGCTTCAAACCGCTTCCCAACGGCGATTCCATGCGTTCGGCGATCAAGCAGGTGGCCTCGGGCCGCTTCGGCGTCACCGCCGAATATCTGGTCAATGCCGATATGCTGCAGATCAAGATGGCGCAGGGGGCGAAGCCCGGAGAAGGCGGTCAGCTCCCCGGTCACAAGGTCGATGCCATCATCGCGCGTGTACGTTATTCGACGCCGGGAGTAGGGCTGATCTCCCCGCCGCCCCATCACGACATTTATTCGATCGAGGACTTGGCGCAGCTTATCTTCGATCTCAAGAACATCAATCCGCGCGCCTGGGTTTCGGTCAAGCTCGTGTCCGAAGTGGGCGTCGGAACGGTAGCTGCGGGCGTGTCCAAGGCGCGAGCCGATCACGTGACCATCTCAGGCTTCGAAGGCGGGACTGGCGCTTCGCCTCTGACCTCAATCAAGCATGCGGGCTCGCCTTGGGAGATCGGTCTTGCCGAGACGCAGCAGACGCTTGTCGCCAATCGCCTGCGCGGCCGCATCGCGGTCCAGGCGGATGGCGGCATCCGCACTGGCAGGGATGTCGTGATCGCGGGACTCCTCGGCGCCGATGAGATGGGCTTTGCCACCGCACCCCTCATCGCCGCGGGCTGCATCATGATGCGCAAGTGTCATCTCAACACCTGCCCTGTCGGTGTTGCCACCCAGGACCCGGTGCTGCGCAAGCGCTTTCAGGGCCAGCCGGAGCACGTCATCAACTACTTCTTCTTCGTCGCTGAGGAAGTGCGCGAGCTCATGGCCAAAATGGGGGTGAGGAAGTTCGACGATCTCATCGGAATGACCGAATATCTCGACAAGGCCAAGGCGATCGCCCATTGGAAGGCCAGGGGCCTCGATTTTTCGCGCATATTCGAAAAGCCGGAAACTTTCGGCGAGATCGCCATCCATCGCTCAGAAGCGCAGGACCACAATATCGAGCATGTGCTTGACCGCCAGATGATCGCCGACGCTCGCCCCGCCCTAGAGCAGGGCAAATCCGTCGAGCTGTCCTACTCGATCAACAACACTCAGCGCACCACCGGTGCGATGCTGTCGGGGGAAGTCGCGCTCCGCTACGGTCATGCCGGCTTGCCCGAGGATACGATCAAAGTATCCCTCGTAGGGGTCGCCGGCCAGAGCTTCGGCGCGTTCCTGGCCCATGGCGTGACCCTCGATCTTGTGGGTGAAGCCAATGACTATGTCGGCAAGGGCTTGTCGGGCGGAAGACTGATCGTGAGGCCGCATCCCGAAATGGCCTGCCCGCCCGAGAAGGCGATCATTATCGGCAACACCGTGCTCTACGGCGCAATCGCGGGCGAGTGCTATTTTCGCGGCGTTGCCGGGGAACGCTTCGCCGTGCGCAATTCGGGCGCCATCGCCGTCGTCGAGGGCGTCGGCGATCATGGCTGCGAATACATGACCGGCGGACTGGTCCTCGTGATCGGCGACACCGGGCGCAATTTCGCCGCCGGCATGTCGGGCGGCGTTGCCTATGTGCTCGACGAGCGGGGCGATTTCGCCCAGCGCTGCAATCTTGCGATGGTCGATCTGGCCCCCGTACCGGCCGAGGAGGAAACGATCGAACGCCTCCACCATCATGGCGGCGACCTCGAACATCACGGCCTTGTCGACATCACCGCCCAGATGGACCGTCATGACGCTGAGCGCATCTGGCAGCTCTTGGCCCGCCATCTCAAATATACGGGATCCGATCGCGCCAGGCTGATCATCGATCAGTGGGCGGAATATCTGCCCAAATTCGTGAAGATCATGCCGGTCGAATACCGCCGCGCTCTTCTCGAACTCGAAAAGGCGCAGGAGACAAGCGACGGCATGACGATTGGGATGAGGAAGAGGGCATAAGGTCGATGTCCCATCAATTAATCCGTCATCCCGGCGAAAGCCGGACCCATGGTTGGGCCGGAACGAATATATCGATGGATTCATCACGTGGATGGATGGGTCCCGGCTTTCGCCGGGATGACGGTCGGAAAGCATGAAGATTTACGGCGATGAAATATCGGGCAATTGCCTGAAGGTGAAATACACGGCCGACTATCTGGCCCTCCCCTATCGATGGGTGACGGTCGACATCATGAAGGGCGAATGCCGCACTCCGGAATTCTTGGGGATGAACCCGATGGGCCAAGTGCCTCTGATCGAACTCGAAGATGGCCGCCATCTTGCCCAGTCGAATGCCATCGTCCGCTATCTTGCGCGCGGCACCCCGCTCATGCCCGATGGCGACTTCGCGCAGGCCAAGGCCGATGAACTTTTGTTCTGGGAGCAATACAGCCACGAACCCTATGTCGCCGTGTGCCGTTTCCAGATGGTCTATCTCAAGAAGCGGAAGGAAGAGCGAGAGGAGATGCGAGTGACGCGCGGCGAAGCGGCGCTCGATTTCATGGAGAGCGCCATCGACGGCCGCGGCTGGTTCATCGGCGATCGCCTGAGCATCGCCGACATTGTCCTCCTCCCTTATACGAGATTTGCCGAACAGGGCGGTTTTGATCTATCGACCCGGCCAAATGTCAGGCGAT
>JBKOZY010000333.1:0-2323 GCA_046726135.1 Pseudomonadota bacterium
GTCTTCGACGGTGGTCATCTGGGATGCAGAAGCCTCGGATTGGTCACGATCGAGATGATGTCGGCGGTGAGATTGAGCAGAATGTAGGTGGCAGCGAAGATGAGGGCGCAGGCCTGCACCACCGGGATGTCGCGCGAGCGCACGGCATCAACCATGAGCTGGCCGATGCCGGGATAGACGAACACCACCTCGACCACCACGACGCCGACGATGAGATAGGCGAGGTTGAAGGCGATGACGGTGACGATCGGCGCCCAGGCATTGGGCAGGGCATGGCGCAGGATGACGGTGCGGGGCGACAGACCCTTGAGGCGCGCCATCTCGATATAGGGGCTCGCCAGAAGATTGACCAACGCGGCGCGCGTCATGCGCATCATATAGGCGACGATGACGAAGGTAAGGGTCAGGGCGGGCAGCATGCTGCGCCAGACGCGCTCGCCGAAGGGGGTCTGCTCATTGACATTGGCAAGCGTCGGAAATTTCGGAATCGCATGCAGGACCCAGTCGATAGAGCTGGCCAGCCAATGCGGCATGCTCTGGGCGAGCTGCGTGCCCAAGAAGGTGTCGCGCGAAATGATGATGTAGGCCAGCATATAGGCGATGAAGAACTCGGGGAACGAGATGGTGGTGAGGGTGATGGCGTTGATGGCGCGGTCGAACCAGCTGTTGCGATAGAGAGCGGCGGCGATGCCAAGCGCCAGCGCCAGCGGCACGGCGATGATGGCGGTCATCATCGCGAGAAAGAGCGTGTTGAAGAAGCGCGGCTCGATAATGTCCGCGACGGTCCGGCGGTAGCCGACACGGCTGGCGAAGGACTGGCCGAATTCGCCTTGGGCCACCTGGCCGATCCATTCGAGGTAACGGGTGACCGGCGGGCGGTCGAGGCCGATCTCCTTTTCGAAGGCGGCGACGGTCTCCGGGGTTGCCGACTGGCCGAGTATCGCCCGGGCAAAATCGCCCGGCAGCATCTCCACGGCCGAGAAGATGATGATCGACACGAAGAACAACGTCACCAGACCGAGTCCTAGACGTTGGAGGACCGTTCTGACGACCGGGTGCATAGGATCGACCCCAGTGCTGTTTGTTCAATCGTTCGTAAGGATGCGATCTTGGCAAATCCGTCGCATCCCCGCCAGCGGAAAACCGTGCCCGGCGTGAAAGGAACAATCCGCCAGGCACGGAGCAGCGATCAGATCAGGCAAACCACCAGCGCGAGGTGATCTTCATGCCGTCGACGTCCCAGTTGGAGGCGATGTCGCCATGCGCCAGCTTCTTGGTATGGGCCGACACATAGGTGCTCCAGCAGAGATTGATCAGGCCGCCATCGTCATGGACGAGCTGCTGCATCTCGGCATACATGCCCTTGCGCTTGTCGCCGTCGGTCTCGGAGCGGGCCTGGACCAGGAGCTCGTTGAACCGTGGGTTGGCCCAGAAGGTGTCGTTCCAGGCCGCACCCTTGGCATAGGCGACCGAGAACATCAGGTCCTGAACCGGCCGGCCGTTCCAGTAGGAAGCGACGAACGGCTTCTTCAGCCACACCACATCCCAATAGCTGTCGGCCGACTCGCGCACGACATTGATGTCGATATTGGCGGCCGCGGCATGAGCCTTGAACAGGGTGGCAGCATCGACAGCGCCGGTAAACGCAGCGTCGGAGGCCGACAGGTTAATCTTGAGCGAGTCCTTGCCGGCCTTCTTGAGAAGGCTCTTGGCCATCTCGGGATCATATTTGTGGATCGGCTCGGGATCGATCGCATAGGGGATCGACGGGGCGATCGGGTTATCGTTGGCAGGCTTGTTGATGCCCGAGAACACCTTGTTGGTGATGTCCTGGCGATCAACCGCATATTTAATAGCGTTCCTGACATCGGCATTGTCGAAAGGCGGCTGGCGGACATCCATCACGAAGATGTAGTGGCCGTAGCCGAGGACCTTGTTGACCTCCAGCCCGGCATTGCGCTCGAGCATTTTCAGGGTCTTGAGATCGCAGCGATCCATATAGTCGATTTCGCCCGAATTGAGCGCGTTGGTACGCGCGGCAACATCGGCAATGACCGTTATCGTCGCCTCGTCGAACCAGGTGTCGCGATAATAGTTGGGGTTGCGCTTCATGGTTGCGCGGACACCGGGCTCCCATTTGTCGAGAATGTAGGGTCCGGTGCGGATGCCGGACTGCCAGTCGACGGAGCCGTCGGCTTTCGCCGGCATGATCGGAATGTGGTAATCGCTGGCGATATAGGGGAAGTCGGCATTGCCGCCGGAAAGGCTGAAGATGACGTTGTCGCCATCGGCCTTGATGTCGGAGATGGCATCGACATAGGAC
>JBKOZY010000334.1:0-2236 GCA_046726135.1 Pseudomonadota bacterium
GAAGGGGACTGCGAGCGGGGAAACATCTCGTACCAGGCGCTGAAGGCCGCCCGCTCGCGCTCCACCGTCACTTCGAGCTCGCGGCGGTAGCGGGTCTCGCTGTCGCGGATGGCGGTTTCCTTGAAGAGCTCGGCGGCGACCTCCGAGGACAGGATCTCCAGCCGCTCGGAATCGCTTGCCTCCAGCAGCCGCTCGCGCAGGTCGCGCAGCGCCTCGCGGCTCTCCGGCGCACCCCTGGTGCCGTTGATCAGCGCGTGCTCGAGCAGCTTGAGGCCCTCGGTCAGCTCGAGCGCGATGTCGAGCCCGGCGGCGAGCTTCTTGCCGGTGTCCTGGCGCCAGGTCTCATAGACGTCGCACCAGGCGACGATGGTGTAGGCCCAATGCCCGGCAGGGAGCCAGATCTCGGCCCGCCAACGGTCATTGACCAGCGGCAGCATCGGCGCCTCGAGAAAGTCGCTGTCGCCCTTCTTGCGATAGAGCAGCGCGGCGGCGATCCGGTCGTGACCGTCGCCGAAGATGTCCGCCTCGACGATGAGGGGCTCGATCACCGAACCCTTGGCGCGGAACCGGCCGCCGTTGATCTCGGGGACGACGGCCTCGATAGCGATGCGCTGGTCGACGATGGAGCGGATCAGCGATTCCGACCGGCGACGTGCCGCGGTGGCCAACCCCCCGGCCCGGCCGGGCCTTCGCGTTTTCTCCAGCATGGCTCGATCACGCAACGGCCACTGGCGTGCGCGGCGGCTTCGACTTTTCGACGCCGGTCCGGTCGAGGGCGGAGAGGAACCGGCTGTACCACCAGTCGACATTCTCCCTGACGACATTGCGCAGAAGCGCTCGATGGCGGGCACGTCGTTCCTCGAGTCCCATCTCCAAACCCCGTTCTATGGCCGCGGCGACATTGCCGCTGTCATAAGGGTTGACGAGCAGCGCGTCCTTGAGCTGTTCCGCCGCACCCGCAAAATGCGACAGGATGAGCACGCCCGGATCCTCGGGATCCTGGGCGGCGACGTATTCCTTGGCCACCAGGTTCATGCCGTCGCGCAGCGGCGTGACCAGCCCGACCCGGGCAAGACGGTACACGGTGGCAAGCCGGTCGCGCGGATAGGAGCGGTGGACATAGCGCACCGGCACCCAGTCGAAGTCGCCGAACCGGCCATTGACCCTGCCGGCGGCGGATTCGAGCTCGGCACGGATGTCGGCATAGGCCTTGACGCCGTCGCGGGTCGGCGGGGCGATCTGCAGCATGGTGACCTTGCCATGCAGGTTCTGGTTGCGCGACAGCAGCGTCTCGAAAGCCTCGATCCGCTGCGGCAACCCCTTGGTGTAGTCCAGCCGGTCGACGCCGATGATCACCTTCTGCCGGTCGATCAGCTCGTCCATCCTGGCCGCCCCCTCGCTCGCCGCGCGGGCGAAGTTGCCGGCATCGATGCCGATGGGGAACGCATCGGCGATGGCGGTCTGGCCAAAGGCTTGCAGGCGGTTGTCGGAAAGGGCGTGGCCGCCCAACACCTCGGTGACAT
The DNA here is from genome assembly GCA_046726135.1 of Pseudomonadota bacterium. Taxonomy (GTDB): domain Bacteria; phylum Pseudomonadota; class Alphaproteobacteria; order Rhizobiales; family Aestuariivirgaceae; genus DATAFF01. The sequence continues at coordinate 1,524 of JBKOZY010000334.1, forward strand.
AGCGGGCGAAGTTCTGGCGGTCGCGATGGGTCTGGAAGCCGATGACATCGCAGGCGAACAGGCAACGGGCGAGGCGCTCGTGATGCGGCACAGCGGTGAACACCTCGGGCGGCGGGAAGGGGATATGGAGGAAGAAGCCGATCTGCCCGGTGGCCTTGCGCTTGCGCAGCGCCGCCGCCAGCGGGATCAGATGATAGTCATGGATCCACACGCGGTCCTCCGACCGGATCAGCCGGCACAGCTCTTCCGCGATCCGGTCATTGGTCTCGAAATAGGCGTCCTTCTCCTCCTCGCTGATCTGAATGAGATCAAGGCGATAGTGGAAGAGCGGCCACAAGCAGCGGTTGGAAAAGCCGAGATAGTAGAGCCGGTGCTCGTCTGGCGTGAAATCCATCGTGGCGGTGGTGACACCGCAATCGAAGCGGCGCTCATGTGGCGGTCCAGGGGTGTCGCTGACACGGCCGCTCCAGCCGAACCACAGGCCGCCATTGGCCTTCAGCGCCTCGCCAACGGCGACCGCAAGCCCGCCGCTCTGACTGCCGTTCGACAGGTCTCCCACCCGATTGGAAACCACGACCAGGCGACTCGAATAGCGGGGAACGACACTGAAGATTTCGGGGCGCGCGGACGGGTAATGGGTGCTCGGCATGAATTTGCGGTATCCTGCTGTCGGGGTCTGGCGTACCCCCTGGCACCAACGCGCATCTACGATG